>CAWIYT010000154.1:0-35897 GCA_963840085.1 uncultured Nitrososphaerales archaeon | reverse complement strand
TTATCGGTGGAAAGGGAATTCCTGCTGGGAACTACACCGTTAGAGTTGATGGCAATAATGAAGAGGATTCCTTCAAAATAAGTATTCCTCCTTACTCTACTTTCCAAAATATAATATATATTAAAAAAAATCCAAAATTCGGCAACATAAATATTACTAATCCAAAAGTCTAGAGCAGTATACATTGAAAGAAGCAATAATAAAGTGTTACTGACAGTAGAACGAGAAGACCATACACAAATATTCTTGGGAATTTAAAAGATTTTAATTCTCGACCCAAAAATACAGGTAGTAAATGATGATATTATCAATAAGGTGGACGAGTTTTTAAAAAATAGATTTTTAGAAAAAAATATTGTCAAGAATTATCCAAACATATTTAGATACAGATAGAAAAGAAATAGAATTTTTTAATGATATAATATTACTTGCAAAATATCTATTTTTCATTCCTCAAGAAAGCAATTATTTATTAAAAATCGGAGATGGCACAGAGCTAATGCATAATAAAATAGCAGCACAGATATTATATGAATATTCACAATTTGGATATCAAGTGGATTCCATACCAAAAAATTATCTACTGCCTAAAAGACATGATTTTAACGTCGGTGAATATAGATGTGAAGTTAAGACAATTCAGTCTCTTGGTAAATTAGAAAAAACTCTGTTTGGTCGTATGAGATTAACTGAAGATTCAGCATCATCTCTATTGCAGGGTATCATAGATGATGTTGAAATTGCAACAAAACAGGTTGGAAAAGAAGGGATAATTATTCTTTCTCGCATGGTCATATAACTGAATGGTATACTACGCAAGAGTTATTTTTCTAAAAAATTATCAGTATGTCCACCTCCGTTACACGAAGGTTTAACTATATTAGTTCTTAATTCATCAACTGTTTTTGAAGACTATTACATATCTTTCCCTACGGAGAGTATAACAACTAAATTCGAATCCAAATAATAACAGAAATACAAACTTCTGGGACCCAAGAATTATCTCAGTATATGAAGAGACAAGGAATAATTATACAAATGACAACAGCTCCTCAGGCGGGTTCATCAGTAGGATACTTCTTTCCAATAGAGTAATTAGAGTTTGTTCGAATTTACTAACTATAAAAGTTAGCATATCTTCATATCTTAATTGCAGGATTCAAGGATAATTCAAAAACAAAAAACTTAATATATATCTTTCACAGTTCTTAAAGTAAGAATATGACAGAATCGATAGTTGGTTGACCCGAGCGTGCAAATCCCGCCCAGGAACACTGTACCGAAGTTGTCCCAATACCACCCCAGTTACCTTTCATTAAAGATATTTGTTTCTCGGTATTTACTATATAATCTGGATATAATCTTTTCATTGATATTATTTCATCTACAACTTTATGACCAATTTCACCAAAATATAGCCACAACGGATCATCTTTGGTAAAAGGAGTATGAAATTGAAATCCTATTTTATTTACTTTACCTTTCCATTCTTCGGCTGCAGGTCAATACACAGAAGAATAAATTGATTGCATTAATAGTCATAGTAATCCATATATCTTTCCCGAGCTCGGTTTCCCATTACGTTTTGGCTGCTTTTCTATGTAATCAAATATATTTTTACGTGTTTTTGCATAAGATCCTTTTCCTCTAATACTATCATGAATTTCTTCTGTTCCATCAAGTGATATCCAGTAAAAATATAGATTCTCAAATCTAGGCAATGGAAAGGTGCCATTGGTAACTACACACACTCTTCTTGGCATTTATCCATCACAAATACCTTTACCTATATCAGGTCTAAGCAACGGTTCCCCTCTACCAATGTAACTACAAAGATATGTTGTTTTTTGAATTTTTTTTGATTATCTTTTTCCAATCTTCGATACTGAATCCCTGTTCATCATTCTTTCTATTTAGCCACCAGTAGCAATGAGAACAATGTAAATTACAAACATTATTGACATCTACAGAACCATATATTGCAGGTTTAGAGTGAAATAATTTTATACTTATGATATTCTTAAACATGTGCATATAAAATGGCATCTCGGTTATTATATCAGTTAATCGCCACGCCCATAAATTAAATCAACCACATTTTTAATGGTATTTACAAATAGATAAACATGTTTTTTTTGTAAAATAATAATTAGTGATACATGTACAGTTGGAATGTAAAATAAACAAGATATATAATGTATTTTATAGATATTTCCTGCTCAAATTCAATTCGCTCTTATTTCTGAATGTTTCAGCTAGTTGTAACAAAGAATTTCCATGAATCTTTGTCTCTTGTCTTGGTTCTATTGTTATGAATAAACTGGAATGTTTTGGAGTATACCTGTAAATTTGGTACTTGTTTACACCCATGAATTTTCTTATCCATAATTGGTACAGGTTGCTTCTGCATTCACAATTATTCACGTGTACAAATACCATTTGCTGCATCGTTTCTCTGAATGAGTTACACATTTGTGTATGAAACCATGTCTTCCAGCTGGTCACATATGCTTTATATTCATCTGTAAATATGGTGGAACCATACTCTACTGTGGTACAGACAATATCAGAAGTGACTGTTGCAATGGAACATCAAAATATATTGGCCCATTTCTTTGATGAATATATGTTATCATTGGATGATCTTGGTAAAATGTACCTCTTTTCTTCCATGGTTTTAGTCCTCTTTCCTGGGTTTTCTTCCTGCTGTAGTTGCTATCTCATCATGATATGATCTACCCTTTGAGTCCTGCCTTGATATAAAATTCATCACCTTCAGCAAGATGACCAAGTTTAATAGAGGAGGATAATAAGAATGATATTTTTTCCATAACTGTTCTTATGAATCTGTAGCATCTTAGATATGTAGTACAACTACCTCAAGCAATATCTCTCTTATAGAACATCCAGGCCAGATACAAAAGTATAGATACATTGCCAAAAACCATATCTTCAAAGGTGTATGTGAATAATGAAATACAGATACCCGTTTTGTCATTGAACGATCTTTTACAATGCTTACAAAAGTACCTTCTGGTAAAATATCTAAAGACCATCTTTCTTTACGTTATTTGAGTTACAATGTGGACATAATACGTGGTCTTTCCATCGAGCCTTTCTCAGTAAACTGTACACCAACCTTCATCAGGAAAAAAATGTGGTTAAGGTAAACACATCTTAATTAGGTGTTATCCAGTCTTAAGCTTGGCTGAAGGAGAAACATTTGTCAATAAGAGCGATTCAATTTAATGACTTACAAATATTATAAAGATTAAGTAGAGTCCTTAAAACATTGAGAAAACTCAGCAAATACAAAGTAATCCTAAATAGTTAAAAGGATGAACCCGAGAAAAGGCACCGGGCCCTGTCGGGTTGTGAGGCATTTTTGCTTCTAATTCAATTTTAACTAAAAAAAATATCATTAATTATATTAGCAAATAGAATTTCTAGAAATTTTTAATCAGATCACTTAGCAGTAAGAATGATCTGTCATTTTTACATCACAATTAGATGGTTCTTGTAAGCAAATTGGACATATAACAATACCACAACCAATACATGTATTATTTTTTAGATTACATGCTCAATGTTTGCATTCATTTATAATTTTCTCCCAATTAGATAAATGTATAATTCTCTAAATATCTTGTGATATAACATCTAAAAGGATTATTAATTTTAAGCGAAAATATAAAAAGATAAAATATAATTATTGTATATGTTTTTTTAGTGAATAATATTTGGAATAAGGTTTATTCTAATGATTCATCATTTTTTGGTGATGAGCCAAGTAAATTTGCATTAATGTGTTATGAAGATTTTGTCAAGCATAAAGTTCAAAAAATATTGGAATTAGGATGTGGACAGGGTAGAGACTCTCCATTTTTTGCTTCAAAAGGATTAGAAGTTTATGCTATTGATTCATCGAAAGTGGCAATAAGAGAATTTAATTACAAAAACAAAAGAACTACGTTTAGATATAAATTTAAAAAATATCGATGCAGTAAAAGGCCTGCCTTTTTCACAATAACCATTTTGATGCAGTTTATTCTCATATGTTTTACAATATGGGTTTTACTGATAATGAATTAAAATTTTTATTTAGTGAATCAAATTGAGTTCTTAAGAATAATGGTCTGCTATCATTTTCTGTTAGAAATGACAAAGATCATAAGTATAAAAAAGATGCAAAAAAGTAAAAGAAAACATTTACGATATTAATGGTTTTCAAAATTCATTTTTTACAAAACAAGATATAAAGTTTTTTATAAACAATAACTTTAAAATTCAAAATATAATTGAAGGCTATGCGTAAGAACCTGCGAGTTTATACTTTGTATTTTGTAATAAGAATTAAAAAGATTTTATATATTATTAACACTTTATTTATTACTTTGAAATATGCGAATTGTATTTGTGATATAGAAGACTGTCAAAGTTAGCCAGTCACCCTTTGAATGTCCTAATTGTATTCTTGAAAAATGTTGTTGGGGAAAATTTCCATTTTAGTGATAATAATAATTAATAATTTAATGAAATATAGTGAACCCGAGAAAAAACGACCTGTGGGATTTGAATCCTCTATAAAGTAGGCCAGTTAGGCTTTTTTATTATAACAATTAATAATTGGGACGACTGGGGTCAATTAAGAAAATACATAGTTACGAATTGTCCTATTCTAACAATATATGTTGTTGAAATTTGTCAGAAATAAACATCCACTATTATTGTAATGTAAATCTTTATATTTGTACCTGGTCTTAGTCTACGAAATACATCAAAGGCGTTAGTAATATTTAGAGATAAGAAAAGGAGTTATGTTCCTGTACGGAACGGAATTCGAAAGATTTCGGTTCATACCAGATTTATAGACATAGAAGAGAGTTTCAGCATTCATAATAGATGAAACTGTTATACAGATTGTAATCAACGATTTGCTAGTGGATTTGTACCGAACCGGTAAATAATATCTGTTCTTGGAATTTATATATGTGAAGATAGAAACATGCTTGTTGCTGAAAAATTCATTAGGTCATTGTTTGTGAAATATGGAAACATGTTGTATATACTGATGGTGGTAACTGGTATCCAGAGGCTTGGGAAGTACTGGGATTGAAACATTATCTACACTCACCATTAGAGAAAAATCTGATGGAACGAGTAATGCAGTATTTTAAGGGTAGAATCAAAAATTTTGATGATTTTACTATCAATGTATACAAGATGAATGTAATCTATTACATGTACATAATTGTATCCAATTCTTTGTTCCCATATACAATGATACAATATCTAACAAGAATTATCCCATTAGTCATTTGAAAGAAGGAGATGAATATATCTTAAATTAACACAGCCATTAGGACTATCATAACAATAATATAAATTTCCTATTGGATCAATTACTACAAATAATGCGATAACAGCAGTAATTATATCACTTTGGAAAGTATTAGGTATTCTTAATAGATCTTGAAAGATTTGGAAAAAATAAATTGTAATGTCATTAAACAATTTTATCATAAAACTACTAATTTCTTAAAATAAGAAGGGAACGTCCATAGAAGGTTAATTTCTTTTTAGTTTTTTGAAAGATAGAATCAGGGATTATATTCAGTCTCTTTTATGTAAAAATTATAATTCATAATATAATATTTATATAGTTGTTTACCTATTATTATAATATCTATAAACAAAAGTTATGCAATCCGTAATTCAATGCGAAACATGTGATCCTAGTGAATCCAAAATGATTACTGATGTTGAATCTGGAGAGATTATTTGTAATCAATGTGGTATAGTTGTAGTTCAGGATTTAGAAGATACTAAAAAGATATGGCACAAAGCCGAAGATAATGTAAGTGATACAAGAAATGGAAATCCTTCTTCTCTAACACTTTATGATCAAGGACTTGCAACCTTAATAGGTAATACAAACAGGGATGCTAGTGGAAATGTCATCAATTCTATGATGGTGGCACGTCTAAATAAAATGAGATATCATGATAAACGATCTCAAATAAATAAATCTGCTCGAAATTTAATTAGAGCATTTAGACAATTAGATACGTTAAAAGATAAACTTGGTTTAACAAATGCTGTAATTGAAAAAACAGCATATATTTATAGAAAAGTTCAAGAGGCTGGATTAGTTCGGGGAAGAAAAGTAAATACAGTTTCAGCCTGCCTCTCTATATGTTGCATGTAGAGAATTTGAAATACCAAGGACATTAAGAGAAATATCTTCGGCAAACAACGAGAAATATCGTGAAACTTCTAGAGTTTATCGAGACGTTGTTTTGCATCTTGGAAAACAAGTACCACAAATAGACTTATTTCGATATATAGAAAAAGTAGGAAAAAAGGCAAAACTTGAAGAAAAAAATATACGCCAAGCATTACGTTTGATGAAAAAAGTTCAAAATGCAGGATTGAGTGCAGGAAAAGACCCAATGGGAATAGTTGGATCTGTTATTTATCTATCACTTCCCAAAAGTGATGAGAATACCAAAAAAAGGATTATTACACAAGCAGTAATTGCAGATGCAGCAGGAGTTTCTGAAGTTACAATTAGAAATGTCAACAAAGAAATTGAAAAGAAGACTTTCACTAGGATAAATTATTACCAAATTTTTTTATCATATTTATTTAATATAATTAGAGATAAATAATTATTTTACTTAACAACAACAACAATAAGCATAATACATTTCAAACAGAGGATAAAAATTTCAGATTAATAATATATAATAAATACTGCTAATCATTATATCATTTGTTAATGGTGTAACAAGCACCATTTAAAAAATTATATAGTATATTTATTTACAATAACTTTTATTATTATTTCTGCTTTTGATTTGAATATTTTCATAATGAACTAGGTTTGGAAAAGTTATAAGGAATTGTGCTAGAGAAGAGGAATATATTTTTAGAGAAGAGGAATACAGCTGTAAGCTTTCTAATTATGCAAAAGAATCTAATGATAACATGTATTCACCAGTAAAATGAAATGACATATGACATATTTTGATGTTCCTATACTACAGTCTTCTTGATATTGTCTATACCAGAATAGAAAATGGTTCAACAATATTTAAAGATGAATATAGAGCATGTAACCTACCCGAAGAACATGGTTTCATACACAAAAGTATAACTCATTCACAAAAGAAAGAATATGTAAATGGTACAGTCCATGTGAATAATTATGAGCGCAGAAGTAATCATATCAGATATGAATAAGAGAATTGATGGGTGTAAACGAGTACAATTTACAGGTATATTCCAAAATATTTCAGTTTATTCATAATAATTGAACAAAGACAAGAAAGGAAAGATTCATGGAAATTCTTTGCTATAGGTAGCTGAAACATTCAGAAATTTGAGTGAATATATTTAATTTTTTGATTCAAGATAGTTTATGACATCCAAAGCAGCTTTGCATCCGGAGCCAGCAGCGGTAACAGCTTGTCTATATCTGTAGTCATATACATCTCCTGCAACGAAAACTCCATCAATGTTAGTTTTACTTTCGTCATACTTTTTTACATAACCCCTTTCATCAAGTTCTATTTGTCCTTTGAACAAATCTGTATTGGGTTTATGTCCAATTGCTACAAATACTCCATCACTTCTAATATCTTTTGATTCTCCTGTAATTACATTTTTAAGTCGTACACCTTCTACCTTATTATCACCAATTATATCTTCGACTATAGTATTCCAAATAAAAGATATTTTCTCATTTCTAAATGCTTTCTGTTGCATTATTGATGATGCATTTAATTTATCTCGTCTATGAATAACCATAACACTCTTTGTAAATTTTATCAAGAACAATGCTTCTTCAATAGCTGTGTCTCCACCTCCAACAACTATAACGTCTTTTCCTTTGAAGAAGAAACCATCACATGTAGCACATGACGAAACTCCTCTTCCTCTTAATCTTTGCTCTGATTCTAATCCCAGCCATACAGCTGAAGCTCCGGTAGCAATAATGACAGAATCTGCAAAATATTCTTCAATATTATTATCAGTACTATAGGGACATTTTAAGCGAAATGGTTTTGATGAAAAATCAACAGATGAAATTGCATCATCTACAAACCGAGTCCCAAATCGCTCAGCCTGTTTTCTCATTTTTTCCATTAAAGTAGGACCTAATATAGGTTCATCAAAACCTGGAAAATTCTCAACTTCAGTAGTATACATTAATTGACCCCCTGGTTCATTCCCTGATATAACTAAAGGTTCTATTCCTCCCCTTGCAGCATATATAGAAGCAGTTAACCCTGCAGGCCCAGAACCAATTATTATAAGTTTATTATGAATAGTCATTGTTATTGCTTTGTTGCACAACTATGATTTTCGTCAATTTTGATTAAAAAAGTGAATCTACAGTTATATGAAGAATCAATATTGACAATTTGTTCCTATCAAAATCTTGTATCATATTATCGATTTTCATAGTTGCACAACAAAGCAATTGTTATTATTAATTACCCCTCAACTTGCTTTTTGATTTTAATTGTTAAATATTTAAAGTATTTGTAAATAAGATTTTTTTCAAAAATTTTTAATAATTTATGTTAATCAAGACCATTTTATCATCCATTGAATTAAATTTAATATTGATTCTACTAATTCTTGACCTTTCCTAGTAAGTTTGTATTCTACTCTTGGTGGAATTTCATTATATGCTTGCCTTTCTAGTATTCCATCTTTTTCAAGTTCCTTAAGTCTGCGAGCAAGAGTTTTACTACTGATACCTTTCATTAATTCTCTAAATTGTTTATATCTTACAGGATTAGTAGTGCAGCATAAAGGAATTAGCATTTCAAATATCCCTCTTTTTGTTATCAAATTTCGAAGTTTTGCTGTCTGTAACATTAGTTTTTGAGAATCATATCCTTCAAAACTGCAACTATCATTATTATCATAAAGTGGTAATTTCTTTACCTTTTGTCTCTTTGTTTCCTTCATTACACTTTGTGTCATATAGTCATCTTGATAATTTAAATAGTTTCCTTTGTAAACATAGATAAGAGAATGCAAAAAGAAATACTAAAAAAAGAGATAAAGAAAAATTATGGAAAGATTGCTTTAGAAGGTAATATTCTAATTCTTGTTGTAATCACACACAGGAAGTTTCTTGTTGTGATACAAATAACATTTCTAACGAACAAGTATCATCTATTATTGGATATAATGAAACAGAATTGAAATCTATTCCAAAAGAATCAATTCTTGGATTAGGATGTGGAGCACCATTAAACTTTGCAGATTTGAAAAGAGGTGAAACAGTAGTTGATTTAGGTTCAGGTGCTGGAATCGATGCCTTCTTGGCGTCTAAATTGGTAGGTAGCGAAGGAAAGGTTATTGGAATAGACATGACTGATGAAATGCTTGAAAAAGCAAGAAAAGCTGCAATTAAAAATAACTATAAAAATGTAGAATTTAGAAAAGGAGATATAGAAGAGAAGATACCTGTTGAAGATAATTCTGTAGATGTTGTAATAAGTAATTGTGTTATTAATCTAACTTCTAACAAAACAAATACCTTCAATGAAGTTTATAGAATACTAAAGAAAAAAGAAGGAAAAGGAAGAATGATTATTTCAGATCTGATAACAACTAAAGAAATCAGTAAATATAACATCAATACTAATAATTGGTGTAGTTGTATTGATGGTGCATTAACAAAAGAAAATTACATAAAAAGCATTAGAGATGCTGGTTTTCAAAACATCGAGATATTAAATGAGAAAACCTATATGGATGAAAGCCATTTTAGTGACGGAAGGAAAATTGTCAGTATAATAGTTAAAGCAATAACAAATTAGGTGATTGTACTAATGAAATTTTTTGGAAAGTCTAAAACAAGTAGCAATAAAGACAGATAAAACAGTCCTCTTTGTATGTGTTGAAAATGCAGGAAGGAGCCAAATGGCAGAAGGATTTTTTAAAAAATATGCTCCTAAAGGATTTAAAGTCCAAAGTGCAGGAACAAAACCTGTGTCACAAATCAATCCAATAGTTGTTGAAGCAATGAGAGAAGTTGGGATAGATATTAGTAACCAAAAATCAAAAGAGTTAACTGATGAAATGATACGTAGTTCAGATCCAATAGTGAATATGGGATGTATGGACAAAAATTTCTGTCCTACACTATTTTTACCAAAGGTTATAGAATGGAATTTGCCAGATCCAAAAGGAAAGTCTATTGAAAAAGTTAGAGAAATAAGGGATGAAATAGAAGAAAGGGTAAAGGAACTTGTGGCAGAAATTACAGTTACTACTACTGAAAGATAAATTAGCAGGAAATAAAAAAATCTTTTTTGCCGAACTTATTGGAACTTTTATAGTTATAGTATTTGCTACCGGTTCTGTTGTATTGGATGCAAAATTAAATGGAGCATTAGGACTTCCTTTTATAGCAATTGCTCCTGCTATTGCTGTTGCTATTGGAATTTATCTTTTTGGTAGAATATCAATGGCACATTTCAATCCTGCAGTCACAGTAGGATTTTTAATTACAAATCATTTGCAAAGGAATAAAATATTATTTCTTACATATCTTGCAGCAGAATTAATTGGTGCTTTGTTAGCAAGCATTTTCATTTTTTCTATCCTGGGAAATGAAGTGAATTTGGGAGCTAATGCTCCTAATTATACTAATTATCCTGTTTATGTTATTGTTGGAATAGAAGTATTGGCATCTGCTTTACTTATGTTAGTAATACTGATAGTAGTTTATACAAAAGGATTAAAGAAATTTGGAGGAATAGCAATTGGTGCTATAGTAGGTTTAGATATCTTCTTGTTTGGATTGATTTCTGGTGCTTCAATGAATCCTGCTCGTTCTTTGGCACCTGCTGTTGTGTCTGGTTATTATATTGATTTATGGCTTTATCTTACTGCACCATTTATCGGAACTTCAATAGTAGCATTTCTGTTGAAGAAATAAATTTTACAAAAATAATAATAAAAATAGTTTAAATCAATGAATTAATCATTTAATTTTTTTAACAATTATCACCATTTCGTTATTATGCACATTTCGTTATTATGCATATCAATAGACCAATCTAGACTATCTCCCTGTTTTAATTTAAATTGTTTTACTATGAATACTGGGACAGTAGTTTTTAATGATGCTTTACCAGTAGAAACAATATGCAGTGATGTCGTTACTCCCATAATTATACTGCTATATACATCTACCAATATATCAAATTGTACCATATACCGGGGTTGTTGCCTAATTCAGTTTAATAAATGGTAAATAGAATTTCATGATTTTTGTTTTAGCTTAGAAAGGGTATGTTCCCTTGTGAGTACCAAACACAAGAGAAAAGATGGTTACTGGTTGTATTACCATCTAACACATACCCTAGAACGTGATACGGTTATTGGAAATATAGTTTATCTGGTCGAGGAAAATCCTCCTCCATGCTCAAAGAATGCCAGCAGCAGCAGTAGCAGCAGAAGAGGAAGAAAACCAGTACACTCATGGGAGAAACTTGTTTGTATCTGTATTTTGATGGTTGTATTTGGTTTGACTTATCGTGATATGCAGAATACAGTACCATCATTGAATTTACCATGGAATAACGATGAACCATATCCAGACCATACTTGGATAGCACGTACATTCAAAAAGATACCGTTAAAGTACCTTGAAGATATTCTAACCAGGTCAGCCTACATGTGTCTGAAAGAAACAGCAGGATGTAAGAAAGAAGAAGGATTATCTACTGGCTTCAGATAGCACAGGTATAGAAACAGACAGATACGATTATGAAGTACGACCAGTTAAGAGAAAGAAGAAATTTGAATTAATAAGAGTAAAACAGTATCTGAAATGGCATATAATAGCTGTACTTGACCATCTTGTGATACTGAATGTGTAAGAACAACGAACAAGAATACACATGACTCTCCCGTACTCAGAACAATGTTAAACAGACTGAAGAAATATGGAATTAATCTTGCAGGTTCAATATTCAATGCTGACAGTGGCTACGATGGTGAAAACAACTACAAGTCAATTTTCATGATGAATATGTTTCCAAATATTAGGCAGAGGATAAATGCTAATAGGAACAAAGGTAGGAACAGGAAGTACAGAAAGAAGGCTTCAGAGATATTTAACCTATCACAATATCATTACAGAGGATTAATAGTAGAAGGAATATTTGGAGCTGAGGAAACAGCACATCATCATCAGCTATATTGCAGGTTCAGATTAAAGAATAACCAGAAAAGATTTGGATTGATAATGGGTATAGGATGGAACATGGGTGTTCTAAACAGATTGCAATGTGCAAAAAGACTAGAAATAAAGATGACAACACCGTATGTTATATCGAATTAGGCAACAACCCCCCCATATACCATATAGTAGACTTAGAATTAAATAGAATATAGATAAAACAGCTATTTTTACTCTAATATAGAGTTTAAATAAATTATACAATTAATAAAATAACTAAATAAAAATATTTTTAAAAAAGAGGAAATACAATTTTTATGAAAGATAATTGAAGGCTATGAAGAACCTGCGAGTTTATACTTTGTATTTTGTAATAAGAATTAAAAAGATTTTATATTATTAACACTTAAATATTTATTACTTTGAAATGTGCTGATTGTATTTGCGACATCAAAGAGTGTAAAATTAGCCCATCTCCATTTGAATGTCCTAATTGTATTCTTGAAAAATGTTGTTGTTGGCTAAGTTTCCATTTTACTATAAATAAGGTAATACCTAAACATTTGAAACAAAAAGGTACATAATAATGATTGTTATCTTATGCGTGGTTTGTGCGTGAGATCAATCCATTAGAATTGGCTACAAACAGTCAGAAAAGTAGGTTATATTTTCAGCAGGGTAGATGGAGTGGAAAAAGAAAATGTCCTAGATGTAACTACAGGTACATAAATCATTTATCATCATGTGAGAAAAGAAGGAGGAGATATTCATGTAAACGGTGTAGGTATGTTTTTAGTGATTTCACATGTACCTATTTGGCAAGGTTAAAAATCTCGTTTGATATTATATCTCATTTGTTATATCTATTTGTACTTGGTGTTCCTGCTTACAGAATACGATGGTATATATCTATTAATTTAGCAACAATTGAACGTACATTTAGAATATTCAGGCAAGCAATCTATGATTCGCTTATACTGGAAATACAGAATCTGAAACTATCTGGAGAAATAGAAATTGATGAGGCATTATTTGGAGGTCATCATAAAGGAGGGAAGCGTGGATGGGGTTCTATTGAGCACAAAAATCTAGTTTTCGGTATCTACAAAAGGAATGGAATTGTTATTACATTTCCAGTGTCTGACAGAAAACATGAAACATTGATTCCTCTGATACAACAGCACACAAGAAAAGGATCACTATATTATACAGATGATCATACTGCTTATGCAACATTGAGTTTAATTGGAAAACATAACTCGATTTCTCATGGTAACAAGGAATATGTAAGAGAAGATACTCATATTAATGGAATAGAAGGATTCTGGAGTTATGCCAAGACATGGCTGTATATTTATCGAGGTGTACCTAGACAATATTTTCATTTATATCTAAAGGAGATTGAATTCAGATTTAATAACCGACATATGGATTTGTATCCAATTATGTCAAAAATGCTTGTAAAAACTGTTTCAGATCTTTAGGTATTACCTAAAATTATTGTAATTTTTTTGGCAATTTTGTTCCGCTCTTATTGACAAATGTTTCAGCCAAGTCTTAAAGCTGCATAAAACATAATTAGGATGTGTTTACTTTAACCACATCTCTTCCTGATGAAAGTTGGTGTACCAGTTTACTGAGAAAGGCCAGATGGAAAGACTACATATTATGTCCACATTGTAAGTCAAATAACGTAAAGAAGGATGGTCAGTATCGATCCTACCAAAGGTACTTTTGCAAGCATTGTAAAAGATCGTTCAATGACAAAACAGGTACTGTATTTCATTATTCACATACACCATTGAAGATATGGTTTTTGGCAATGTATCTATACTTTGTACTCTGGCCCGGATGTTCAATAAGACAGGTATCGCTTGAGGTAGTTATACCAATTCCAAGATGCTATCGATTTATCAGAACAGTTATGGAAAAGTTATCATCTTCCTCATCATCATCTGCTAAACTCGGTGGTAATGTTGAAGGTGATGAATTCTATATCAAGGCAGGACTGAAAGGTAGATCATATCATGATGAGATAGTAAAATCAGGAAGAAAACCCAGGAAAAGAGGGCTAAAACCCTGGAGAGGCAGAGGAACATTTTACAAGGATCATCCAATGATAACATGTATTCATCAAAGAAGGAACGGAATGACATATTTTGATGTTCCTTTACGACAGTCACTTCTTGATATTATATGTACCAGAGTAGAGTATGGTTCAACTGTATTTACAGATGAATATAGAGCATATGACCAGCTGGAAGAACATGGCTTCATACACAAAAGTGTAATCCATTCACAGAAAGAATACGCAAATGATATTGTTCATGTGAATAATTGTGAATGCAGAAGCAACCTGTACCAGTTATGGATAAGAAAGTTCATGGGTGTAAACAAGTACAATTTACAGGTATACTCCAAAACATTCCAGTTTATTCATAACAATAGAACCAAGACAAGAGAACAAAGATTCATGGAAATTCTTTGTTACAACTAGCTGAAACATTCAGAAATAAGAGCGTTTTGTTCATATTCCAATCTAAATTTCTATGAATAGACTAATCAATAACTGGTCAAGGAATAAAATTCATTATGACAAAATGTGGATAAACTTAAGATAGACTCTATCATATATATTGATCAAATTTTAATAAATTATCTCTAAACATTACAAGCATTTAATAATACTTTTTATTACATTAATGATCCCCTATTCCCTTTGGTATCTTATTGTAGATTTTATTTATTATACCTCAAGAGAACTTTTGAGAGAAAATTTTATTTATTATATGATCAAAACTTGCATATATAGGTAGTAGTATATAAACTACCACCGTTGAATTAATCAATAATAAGAAATTAAAAAAATGATTAATTAATATGCTAGTTGCAAATTATTATATAAAGTGCTATAATCTAAATATATAGAAAATGGCTCAAAATTTATCTTTGAAATTATATGATTCTTTATCTAATTTAAGTGAACAATCTGTAAGCAACCTAATGGAGAAGCCTTTGATATTTGAAAATGATGTACCTGTATCAAAAGCAATTGGTAGTTTAATGGAAAGAAATCTATATGAATCTTTTTTAACGTTTGATAAAAAATTATTTGTTATAGGTATTAGAAATCTATTAAATCTAAGAAACATAACATCTCGAAAAATTTCCACAATAGCAAATCCATCTCCATTTTTATATTCTGATAGTAAAATTGCTAATGCAGCTCATTTAATGAATTATTATAGGTTACGCTCATTACCAGTAATTGAAAAAGACAATAAAATTATCGGACAAATAAATGCAAAATCAATTATTAAACAAATTTATGAATTAGGATCGAAGACATCACAAACAAAAATAAATAATTCATTTGCATCTATCTCCCAACGAATATTAGGAAAAGACATTATGACTCGTAAACCTTTTGTAATAGGATCAAATGATGATGTGTCTTCTGCTCGGAATATTATGATAAAAAATAGGATAGATCATATTCCTGTTATAAATGAAAATGATAATTCTCTTATAGGAATATTAACATCAACTCATATTATTCAATATCTATTACCATCAGAAAGAATTGGAAGAGGTTCAATAGGAATTAATCATAAGAATATTCGACTTGATTTTCCTGTTAAAAGCATAATGAGTAAAAACGTTGTTGTTTCAAATATTGATGATAGTATACTTGAAATAATTAATTTAATCATAAATTCAAATTCAACTTATGTGGTTTTACAGTCAGTAAATGAGGTACATGGAATAATTACTTTTGGAGATATTCTTACCTTACTAAAAGAAAGAATGCAATATGAGTTGCCTTGTTATATAATAGGTTTGCCTGAAGATCCAATAGAAGCCGAAATGGCAAAGACCAAATTTATTGGTGTAGTTAAATTATTAAAGAAAATTTTTCCTGAAATAGAAGAAGCAAGATGTAGAATAAAAATTAAGAGTAAAAACAGTAAAAAGAATAGATATGAAGTAAATGTAAATATAATAACAACAGCAGAGATTTACAGTTATACAATTACAGGATGGGATTTACCAGCAATTATGGATGAATTATCTAATGGCATGAAAAGAAAAGTTATTAAAGAACAAAATAAGAAAGGTAAACCCCAACGATTGAGCCAAGAAAGAAAATATGAAGATTTTTAATTGTATATTTTATAGAGGCTTCAATCTATGTGTACATTAAAAAGTAATTCTATATTATATCTTTTAGTTCTTCATAAATAACAGAAAATTTTTTAATAAAAGTATCATATAGGTATTACTTTTGTATATAAAATATCATGACAGATATTTTATAATAATAAACTATGTCTAATAATGACGATGAAGATATTGAAGATATTTGTACTGTTAGTAGAAATTTTGTACTTGTAAAAAGGGATTTGTAAATGTATACTATTACTATATTCCTATAAAAAAGGTTGAAGGATAGAATGGTGATGCATTATGGTTGAAATTTACAGAGAATGATGTAAAACAAGATTATGAAAGAGATAAATCTCCAGATCCAAATCAATATTATGTAAATAATATACTTCTGCTTATTTTCGATTTAATTTGATTTCTTCTATAAGATTTGCAATTAGTGGTACTTATTATGATGAAAAATCTCGTCCTATGAAAAATGTTCCATGGTTATTCATTTACAATCATTGCAATCAATCATTTAAGAAGATGAACTAAATAAGCATATGGAAATTGCAGTACATTAAAAATTTATTCTAAATTTATTAGAGAATCTACATGTTGTAGATGATATACTACCATAGCAGATTATAATCTATAATCAATAATAATGGTTTCAGGTATATTATTCACAGCTAATGATATTTCAAAATTAATAGAAGCAGATCGGTTAATACATATTTGAATGAAAAACCTAAAAATCTTCAACTAGAATTTTATCTTATCATAGTAGTAGCAAAAATTAAATAATACTATCATAGATAGCAGAATCTTTTTCTTCCTCTATACTTTTAGAATTATTGATAATATCAAAACTATCTGATTCATTTAATTGGTAATATTGTAGATTATTTAAATTATTATTTTGTATAGTTTTATCTGTTTCTTGAGTTTTATCTGTTTCTTGTTTTAGTCTTGTTAATGCTAATCTTAAATTACTGTATGTTGAAAGATCTTTTACTATTTGTTGTCTTATTTCTTTATAAAAATAATTGAATTCAGTATTACCATTTTTGTTATCCTGTAATATGTTAACCAAAATTAATATAAGTTAAGTATCATATCTTAGGCCAACTACCCATGCATCTAAGATACCTTCTTACAGTACATAACAGATTATCTTCTGTTTCGTAGTTGTAGTTTGCACATATGTCTTTCTTGAGATTCCTGTTTACTTTTGTCTCAACAAGATTTAGGAATGGTGCATGGGTTGGTAGAAATAGTACAGTTAACCAGTCTTCTGATTGTTTTTCTATAAACTGTTTTGTCTTTTTGCTTACATGAAATGATGCATTGTCTATTACAAGTATGAACCTCTTGATACTTCTCTTTAGTACATATCTCTTGATGCTGTTTAGATGGTTTATGAAATCATTACTGTTCTTCTTGTCTTGCTTGTATTGAATTTGATTCCATTTAGGGGATAAAGAAGTGTTATGAATACATTGACTTTATCATTAGATCCTTTATGGAGTATCTTTTGCTGTTCTCCTTTTTTCATATATGTTCTTGTTATGTATGGTTGTAGATGTAACCATGTTTCATCTTCAAATCCTAGTAGAATCTTTTTTTAAAAGAGCTGCCGATATCTTCTTGTACCTCTCTATCTTTCCTTTCTTTTCCTCATAATCATCACCTTTTTCCAGTTCAAGTTTTGGTTGTTTGTATACTATACCTAAATCATGAATTATTCTCCATGTTTGCATTGGACTGACATTCATTTCCAGTAGTGAGGAAAGATATGTGGCCAACAGCCTAATACTCCATGTATTTTTGAGATAGCCAAAAGTCTGGGGTGATTTGTTCAGTACTATGTCTTTTACCATCTCCTTGTTCTTGTCAGTAGATATTACTGGTTTTCTACCTCCATTCTTTCTCTTATTTCTTATTCCATCCAGATCATATTTTCTGTAATTGTTAATCCAGTCATACACATTACGGTAATTGACACCAAGGTTTTTGGCTATTGTTCTATAAGGTACTCCTTCCATCTTTTGTTTTATGGCAGATGCTCTTCTGTATTCCTCTTTATCCTTAGTACTCTTCATGAATGAAAATAATTCCTTTTTCTGTACAGTAGATAATTCTAGTCTGACAGGGTTATTTGGCACATATTGATAGATTATATAACAAAGCTAAATCCATTTCTATATTTATGCTGAATGGATAGAACAATGTTGATAAAAGATTAGAGACTTAACTTACTTATTATATCATTCTCCTGAATTCCAATATCTAGTAAATTTCTTAACAAAGGACCGACTAACTCTTGAGAGCTTAAAATTAATCTTTTATTTTCGATTTGTTTTTGCAAATAGCTAATTTGTTCTAATAATTTCTTTATTTCATTTTCTGATGCAATTTTATTTTCATAGTTTTCTAAATCGTTAAAAAATTTATCTTTCATTTGTTCAGAATTCAAATTGTGCTCCTTTGTAATTTCTATTAAAGCTCTTTTTAATTTCTTTAAATCTTCGATTCCAAATCCTGCATTTTCTAATTCTTGTAATTTTGTTAATTTTATAGATTTCAAGTTTAGTTTATCTTTATAATCTGTTTCTGTTTTTTTCCAATTCTTTTAAATTTTTAGCTTTACTTTCAATTTCTTGCTTTAAGTTCTCCAAGTGAGAGATATTTTCAACTAATTCAAAAGAGTTATAGTTATAATAATCTTTAATATTTTTTAGACATATTGTAAATTTATTTATTTATATCCTCTATCGGTATGCCATATTTTTCTAATTCACTTTTAACATTCAAAAATATATCAAGTTCAACTAAAGTCGTATTTGCATTTTTCAAAGAAAAACTTAATTTTTCTCCAGCTGCTAATTCTTTTCTCTCAATAATCTGAATCTGTTCTTCCAAATCTTTTATTTTTTTCTCTAATTTTTCCTTTTCCTCTCTTTTTCTCTGCATATAATTTGGTAAATCAGAAATAGGTAATTCATGTGAAAGTCTGGCAATTTCAATTAAACAATCTCTTAAATTATCATTCTCCATGTCTATTTTTTGAGAAAATTCATATATTGACGTAAGAAATTGTTCAATTTCAGCTTCAGCAATATTCAATTTTTGTAAAGTCTTAGATGTTCGAAATCCAATTGCACAATTTTCTACAGTTAGTTCTTCTAATCTTAATTCTTTAGCAAATTCTCGGATAGTATCTGCATCGCTTTTACCTAAACGGTTTCGCCAATTTGCTATTATGTTAGAGACTTTGCCTTGGCTTATGCCGCTTTCTTCAGCAATTTCATCTCTGGTTTTTCCTTGCAACCAAAGGTGTATGATAGAAAGCTCATAGTACTTGGGAAACTCTCCATTCATACTTATTTATTGTAACATAAGTATATTTAAAAAGAAAAAAATTAAATCGTCATAGTATTCGTCATATTGATAAATTATTAGTCATTTTCGTCATATATTCCGTCAAGTATTTTATGCTAGACTACTGTATAGTATATGAAGCAATTTTATTTTTTTGTAAATAATGAAATTAAAATTATGGTTGAAGACATACCAATATTTGATAAATTTGCAAAGATATAGATTAGTTACAATAAAACCATTGAAAAATGAAAAAATACTTTGGATTATTTCTGATTATTTGCTAAACAAATACCTATTTTTTTACCCATTTATCTCCCTCTTTTTTGTATGCCCTTTTGACTGCAGACCATGCAACTTTATGTGCAACTTCTTCTTGACTTTCATTTTTCCCCCCTCTTCGTTTCTTAGGGTCACTATATTGATCAAGTGCATTTTTATGTGCTTCTTTAAATATTTCTTGGGCATGTGTGGGAAGATTGTCTATTTGTTTTTCTGTTCTATCAGATATATTGGCATTATCAGTCTTTTTATTTTTGCCATCTTTATCTTTTTGTGGCACATTATTATATAGGCTTAAAAATATAAGAGTATTATAACACTATATTTATGATAATTATAAAAATATATTGTAAATAATATGATTTTTAAAGAAATAGACAATATAAAATTAAATAATATTAACTTTAATAGTTGTTTGAAAATAATACTCATTATGAAATAACAGAAAGAAAACCTTATCTAACACCTATAGTAGTCTATTATCATTTATCAATGATCTTTACAAATAATAAATTAACATGTGATATTCTAATTAACAAGAATCATAATACATAGATCAATAAATTATGTTAAAATAGACAAATATTTATTATTATACATTTGAATTTTATTTTATAAGGGTTATAGTATAAATGGTAGTCTATAGAATAAAACAAACATGAAAAATGCTAATATAAAAGAAGGATATATGAATAATTATAGTAATATTTATAGTAGCAATCGTTATTTCGATTTTTTTGACTGATCCATAAAACAACCACCTGATAACGTCTTGAAGAAAATGATCTAGAATACCTTAATCAGTAAATATGATCCTTAAAAATAAAGATCACTATTACCAGATTCCAAATCAAGAGTAACTCAATTTTTTCTAAATAACAAAATAATTTGTTTTGATAATTAATCAATATGAATCTTCGATGGTTACAATATTTTCATCCCAAATCTTTATATTAAATATCAATCAACTATTCTATGTTGCGAAAATATTCTGCATATTCTTTTTACCTTGCTTTAAAGCTGAGGCTCTTTCGTTTGACTAAAGGAAAAAAGAAAGAACAATATACATTACAATCATAAGAAAAAAACAATAATTTATTAAATAAATTATTTGAGCTTTTAAATAAAATTTACAATATAGTTTAAGAAAATAAATATTTCTGAATCTTTTATTTTTGATTTTACTCTCCAATTCTATTATTCTCATAGATAGAAATATCCACGGGTCAAAAATCAGATATAAAATGTTTTACTGATACAAATACTAAAGTTCTTATTCTTGATATCTATAAATATAATACCTTTTACAAAAAAAAAATCAAACCTAGTTCAAAACTCTGGGAATAAATATACCAATTAATACAGAATGAGAATCTCGATAATATCATTATAATGTTAATTGTAAATGATTAAAGTAGTTGTAATAACACTTAATATTTAATTGATATTCTAACTACATATAACTATGTCCTTACAAATTGGCACAATAAAAAAAATTCCTATAAGATTACATTTTACGCTTATTATAGTTTTTTTTCTTATATCGTGGACTCTTGCAACGGGATTTATGCCAGCGTATTATCCTAGTCTAAATGATTCACAATATTGGATAATGG
The DNA here is from genome assembly GCA_963840085.1 of uncultured Nitrososphaerales archaeon. GTDB lineage: Archaea > Thermoproteota > Nitrososphaeria > Nitrososphaerales > Nitrososphaeraceae > TH1177. The sequence goes on along the minus strand of CAWIYT010000154.1, from coordinate 14,249 downwards.
GAATAGTTGGAGCTGTAATTTTGTTTGTTTCTATATTACTTCATGAATTATCCCATTCACTTTTATCAATTCGATATGGTATTAGAGTACATCAGATAATCTTGTTTATTTTTGGTGGTATCTCTGATATAAAAGACGAGACAACAGATTTTAAAAAGGAATTTAAAATAGCTGTAGTTGGTCCATTAACAAGCTATGCTTTATCAGGATTATTTTGGATTCTTTTTATTACAATTTCTTATATTAATGATAGTGCTCAAAATATTGGAGGATACCTTACTGTCATAGAGGGAATTTTACTATATAGTAGTGTAATTAATTTAATTATTGGAAGTTTCAATTTAATTCCAGCATTTCCATTAGATGGAGGAAGAATGTTACGAGCGGGATTGACAAAATGGAAAAAAGATTTTGATCAAGCTACTAGTATAGCCTCAAAAATAGGTATAGTGATATCATTTGGAATTATGGGATTGGGATTTGTCACTATCTTTAGAGGATCCTTTTTAGGCGGATTTTGGTTGATAATAATCGGATGGTTCCTTAACAGTGGTGCACAGGCTTATTTAGAACAAAATGAATTATCACATAGGCTTAAAGGTATCAAATTAAAGGAAATAATGAATCAGAATTTTATAGCCGTCAAACCCGATTTAAAATTGTCTGATCTAATTACAAATTATTTTAATATTTATTGGAAAAGCGCATTTCCTGTTATAAATGATGAAAATCAACTTGTGGGAATGATTACTACCGATGCAGTATTTAAAAAAGATAAACTGGAACTTGAAAATAGAAAAGTTGGAGATTTAATGATTCCAGCATCAGAAGTAATAGTAATGAGTGAAGATAAAGAAGTCAATGATGCTTTAAAGCAACTATTTAGAAAAGGTATGAGTAGAATATTTATTATAAATAATAAGTTACAATTAATAGGATTGGTTAGCAAAACAGATATACTAAATATAGCTCAAGAAAGAGGAGAATTTTTAAAAACTACAAAAAAATGGAATTATTGAGTTGATACTAAAAATAATTGTGTAGATCTTTCTGCCATTGAAAATAAAACAGTAATACAACCAACCGGTGAAGCACAAACTACTATGTTAATAAAACAACTGTACCTTTTGAACAAACAACAGTCGAAGATATTAATCATACAAAAGTACAACAACAATGTGGACAAGGACAATAACAACAAGAAAATAAGAGTTCTAGTCAATTAGAAAAAATAGGAGAAACAATTACAGACACCTTTAAATAATCTGAATTTTTTATTTTCTTTGTTTTATATCATTTGTAAGTACTATTGAGTTGAATTTGAGATTATATGATATAATTGTAATTATCTTTTTACGTTATAAGAAATTATTAAAAATTTAAAAAAAGGTTTATTTTTAATCATAGATAAAGTAATTTATTATTTCTTATTGTAAATTCTTGATTATTTTAATATATATATATTTAATACCTTACTTTTCATATCAATTCGGTAGACAATTAGGAATTCTTTGAAGATATTCTACCATAAAATATAAAAATAATCTTTATTGTTATTCGCTGATTAATAAATTGTATTGAGATAATCTTTGATAAAGAAATTTAGGAAATAGTTGTTCAGTGTTTACAAAATCAATTGAAATCCCACTTCTTATCATTTAGTAATATCAATAATTAAATAAACTAATTATTAATATAAGATCATCTTAAAAACTATCATTTCTATTACTTTTGATTCTATTTTACTATTTTAAGTATTGTAGAATTTTCGGAAAAATTGAAAAGGAATCTAATGATGATAATTATAAATATTGTAAGAACTGAGATCTAAGATATTAACATCCATGACACAAAACAAAAAAATTAAAACTGTAAATCCTGCTACTGGTGAGGTTTTAGCTGAATATGATAATATGACTAATGAAGAAATAAAAAGTATTGTACATAAATCCAAAAATGCTTTTGAAGAATGGAAAAAAGATATTGAAAAAAGATCTATTTTTTTGCATAAACTATCCGCACAATTACGTAAAGATAGAGAGAAATTATCAACTATTGCAACGCAAGAAATGGGTAAGCCAATAAAAGAATCACGTTTGGAAATAGACAAATGTGCATGGGCAGTAGAATTTTATGCCTACAATGGCGAGCTTTATCTTTCAGGTGAACCTCTAAATAGTGATGCTGTTAAAACAATGATATCTTATCAACCTCTTGGAATAATTGGAAGTATCATGCCCTGGAACTTTCCTTATTGGCAGGCATTAAGGTTTGCTGCTCCTTCTATGATGGCTGGAAACACAGTAGTCCTTAAACCGTCTAGTGCTACTATGCAATGTGGTATAGAAATAGAAAAGATGATGGAAAAAATAGACTCATCTGATCATGTATTTAGCACACTTATTGGAGATTCAAAAGTAGCAGAAACATTAATTGATTCAGATATAGATGGTGTCACTTTTACTGGTAGTGTTGAAATAGGTGCAAAAGTTGCACAAAGAGCTACCTCACAACTCAAGAAATGCGTTTTGGAATTAGGAGGAAGTGATCCTTTCATAGTATTAGAAGATGCAGATATAGATAAAGCAACAACAGGAGCAGTAAGAGGAAGATTTTTAAATTGTGGTCAAAGTTGTATTGCTTCAAAAAGATTCATAATTTCGAAAAAAGTTGCTAATGAATTTATTGAGAAATTTATTCGAAAGACTGAAGGTTTAAAGATAGGTGATCCTATGTCTGATGATACAGATATTGGTCCTCTCTCAACCGCTAAAGGAGTTGAAAATATAGAGGATATGGTAAAAGATGCTGTAGATAAAGGAGCGGAAATTCTCACCGGAGGAGAAAGAATTAGAGATAAAGGAGCATTTTATAAGCCTACAATATTGCGTAACATAAATCAAAAAATGAGGGTAGCAAATGAAGAAACGTTTGGACCCGTTGCTCCAATAACAATTTTTGATAATGAAATGGAAGCCATTCAGATAGCAAATGATTCAAAATTTGGTCTTGGAGCTAGTATTTGGACGCGGAACTTACATAAAGCTGAAAAATTTTCTAAATTAATAGAGTCAGGAATAGTGACTGTTAATAATATGGTCTCTTCTGATCCTCGTGTGCCATTTGGAGGAATTAAAAATAGTGGATTTGGACGTGAATTGTCTAGGTATGGAATGTTAGAATTTGTTAATATTAAATCTATCAGATACTATGAACACCTCCTTCCAGCACATTATGTAGAGTAAACTTTATTCTAATAATTTAATTTTTTTATCAATATAAAATATTTAGATTTGACATTTCTTTATTCGCTCTTATTTCTGAATGTTTCAGCTAGTTGTAACAAAGAATTTCCATGAATCTTTGTTCTCTTGTCTTGGTTCTATTGTTATGAATAAACTGGAATGTTTTGGAGTATACCTGTAAATTGTACTTGTTTACACCCATGAACTTTCTTATCCATAACTGGTACAGGTTGCTTCTGCATTCACAATTATTCACATGAACAATATCATTTGCGTATTCTTTCTGTGAATGGATTACACTTTTGTGTATGAAGCCATGTTCTTCCAGCTGGTCATATGCTCTATATTCATCTGTAAATACAGTTGAACCATACTCTACTCTGGTACATATAATATCAAGAAGTGACTGTCGTAAAGGAACATCAAAATATGTCATTCCGTTCCTTCTTTGATGAATACATGTTATCATTGGATGATCCTTGTAAAATGTTCCTCTGCCTCTCCAAGGCTTTAGTCCTCTTTTCCTGGGTTTTCTTCCTGATTTTACTATCTCATCATGATATGATCTTCCTTTCAATCCTGCCTTTATATAGAATTCATCACCTTCAACATTACCACCGAGTTTAGCAGATGATGATGAGGAAGATGATAACTTTTCCATAACTGTTCTGATAAATCGATAGCATCTTGGAATTGGTATAACTACCTCAAGCGATACCTGTCTTATTGAACATCCGGGCCAGAGTACAAAGTATAGATACATTGCCAAAAACCATATCTTCAATGGTGTATGTGAATAATGAAATACAGTACCTGTTTTGTCATTGAACGATCTTTTACAATGCTTGCAAAAGTACCTTTTGGTAGGATCGATACTGACCATCCTTCTTTACGTTATTTGACTTACAATGTGGACATAATATGTAGTCTTTCCATCTGGCCTTTCTCAGTAAACTGGTACACCAACTTTCATCAGGAAGAGATGTGGTTAAAGTAAACACATCCTAATTATGTTTTATGCAGCTTTAAGCTTGGCTGAAACATTTGTCAATAAGAGCGTCTTTATTTCATCTATTCTCTATTACAAAAATATAATAATAATTCTTGTAAAAGTGTAAGGACCGTAAAGTACCTTGTTTGTACTTTTAAGTACGAAAAGATATATAATTTCCTTTATTTATTTAACGGAATGAAGAGAAAGAAACTATTGGAATTAACTATGGCTACTGCATTAGAAGACAATTATCTAGAATTAAATAGTCTGATCGATAAAGAAGATCCTTTTGATAATCTTGTCAATGAAATATCAAAAAAAATAAAAAAGAAAAATAAGTAATCATTTTTTATTTTTCATACTAATTTTTTTATTTAATTGATTAGAAGTTATTATTCAGAATAATATGGAGTAAATCGAAAAATATGAGTAGGAAACGATAATTAATTTTAATTATGATGTTTTAATTTAAACAATACCAAAGAATTGATACTTTTAATTTTTTTGTTAAAGCCATAGTCTTAAAATAATGTTCAAGGACCTACTGATGAAATTCTGTCTATGTCTTTTGATTCTTTGGCAAGATAATTTTTGTAATTATAATACTTATTAATTAAAAATAATTAATTTATCATTGCTATAATAAATATAAATCTCATTATGGACAATAAATGGCATAACATTCATAACCGCAATTAATTTACTTCTTTACCAAATTTATATAACTTATATAGAATTTGAAATAATTTACTAATCATATACTGTAATAGAGCAAGCACAAAAAGAGTAATTTTGATTATGGCTATTTGTTAACTCAGTGTGGCCATTTAGAGTACTCGACTATAGAAATATTTAAAATTCCGTGAACAAGTTAATTGTCATAACCTATCAATTGTGGTAATATATACGTTACATTATCTAGCTAGGCTATGACTCAAGTAAATAAGTCGATTTAGAGTTCTTTAGTAAACTGATAGTATAAATGCCCTATTTCTAAAAATTTGATATTAATTGTCATAGCCTAAACTAGGAGATGAACAACTATGTAAATTTATGATTGAATATACTTTAGGCCATGACAACTTATGATTACCTTATATTTTGTCTATTTGTTAAAAGAGTATATATTATAATATACAAAAAATATAATATCTGAACTTTACTATTAATTTTCTCTTTTGTTATGATTTATTAGGGAGATTACATTTAGTAAAATTGCATTAATATAACAAATATAAAAAATGAAAATAAAAAACAAAGTAACAATATAAAAGAAGGAACTAAAGAATTTTTAGATAATGTATCTAAATCAAATTGGAACAATTTTAGATTTCGAGAAAGATATACTGACGCAGATATTTACAACAAGACCAACCAAACTATTACAGATAATACAATTAATGCTACAAGAAGAATAAATGATGTTGTATTGGGATCTACAGAAACTTTTAACAAATCAATAGAAATTGCACAAAAGTATTATAATGATTCAATTCAGAACTACTTTAACTTTATAAATGAAGTACAAAAATTTTACAACCACTAATTTTTTTTATTTTACTAATAACTTTGACTTTTATACTAGTTGAGTAATTTCTTAGGCGTCTCCACTTGAGTATTAAAAAAATCAAATTAGAAATATCAAAATAATTTTTAATTAATTATAATATAATATTAGGCTCCAAAGAGATACTCTATCTAATAAAGTTTTTTTATTTTTTTAAACTTAACTATTTGAACTTGTTTTATTATAGGAAATTTTGGTATATGGATTTACAATAGATGAAACAATTAACAAAGATCAAAAGATTCTCTAAAAGAATATACACCACTATAAAATATATTAAAAACTGTATATCTTATTTAAATGCAATTTGTGGGATAAAGTAATTTTTTTGATTTATAATACAATTACAATAATCAATATAGTAATTATAATTTACTAAATCTATTTATTTATCTATTATTTGATAAATGAATATGAGTAACGGAACCACTTTTCTGGTCTTTTATAGGTTTAGACCTTTAGATTCTGAAGAGAAGAATATAGCTAAACAAGAATGGGAAGATATTAAAAGTAGCTTACCTAACAGTATAGAACTGATTGGTGAATTCAATCATGCATGGGGAACAGAATATAATGGATTTTTGATGTTTCAATCTGAAACAAGCGATATGTTTTTTGAATGGTGGTCTGGATTCAAAGACAAGATAAGATGGTATGTTGAAAAAACTCATACAATAGTGGCAAGAAGAAGATAAAATAATAATCACTTTATCTTTTAATATAACTTATAATTATTTTAGATATTATTGCAGATTTGATAGTTTTAATTTGTGGTTTACCTGGAACTGGAAAGACATTTTTATCTAAAAAACTTTCTCAATATATTAATAGTACAGTATTATCTACGGATAAAATAAGAAAGGAGTTAATACAAAAACCAACTTATACCCCATGGGAAAGAGCCTTAATTTATGATGTATTATTTCTATTAGCAAAGTATTTGCATTCTTCCGGAATTAGTTGTATCTTAGATGGAACTTTTAATATGGAAAAGTCTAGAAGTGAGGTAAAAGATTTGCTAAATTTAACAAATGATCAATTTTATATAATCGAATGTATTTGTCCAGAGGATTTAATTATTACTCGGCTATTATTAAGAAAAGATGATTATTCTGATGCCACTGTTTCAATATATTTAAAGATGAAGAAGATTTATGAGCCAGTTAGACAAAAACATATATCAATAAATACTTCTAAATCAATTGATATGAATATTGATAGAATCTTAAGGTATATTTATGGATCAGCTTCTAGCAAGGTAATTGAGAATTGTAAAAAAAGTAATATAATATTCTAAATAAAAAGAAATTATTAAATTTATTACAAATTAGACTACATTTAAATTTAATTTGTATAATTTTTTTTGACTGTATTAAGTTAACTAAATAGATTTAGCTGTAAATGTTTTACTCTAACATATGTTGTTACTATGTGTCAAAAATTAGAACATCTATACTGTTGTTGTAATGTATTCTCTGTTTCTATATTTTTTAGGCCTCAGTTTTAGAAATACATCCAAAGCATTATGCATTTTAGAGATGAAAAAGAAGTTATGTATTCATATAGAACGAAATAATGAGGTTTGGTACTGTACTATTTATAAACGTGAATGACTATCTGCTTTTATAATAGATGAAACAATAGATCTATTGCGTAATTAGTAACGATGTAAAATATTACATATCTGATCTAAGATAAAAGAGAATAATGTTATTAAATTTATAAAATTTATAAAAATTAATTTAATTTTCAGAATATTTTGATTCCTTCCTAATTACGCAAAAGATCTAATGATTCAGATTGGTAACAACAACCATTATTGTTATGGATTTGTATTGAACCACTACAAAAGACAATCCTAAAGAGTTCTCATTTCTCAAGAGCGAAATATGCTTATTTTATCCTTATTTTTGGAAAAATTGTTTAGCAAATATGATAGACATTCAATATATTCAGATAGTGCTATTTAGTATCCATAAACATATAAGGATTATATCCTTGTTTAAAGAGAGAAGAATGTAATCTAGAACATTCTATATACAACTGGTTAGAACTATTTGTACCCATGTACAATAATATGATAATAGAGAATAAAATTCCTATGCTAAAGACGACGACGTACTCTTAAATTAAGAGGGCTAATTTTTTAATTAATAGTTGTAAAATTAAAAAGATTATACAAAGACATCTTTTTGTTTATGGCGAGATTCCAATTATTTTTGGAGGATAATTATTAATGATATTGACTAGAATATGGATTATAAAAACAATTGAAAAGCCTGAAAATACATATGACATAATTTCTTTTAATAAAAAAGGCTTACCTTTACGAGTTAAAGAAAATAATGCCACAAAAATAATAATATTTCAATATATTTTTGTTTTTGGATACATTTTATATGTATACTTTTCTTTTTTTATTCCCTAATTCTAAAATATAATATTATTATATAATATTTTTCTAATTCTAAATGTTAATTATCAACTATAATGAAAGTTTATCATTGAATTTCTATAATAATTTGATTATATCATATATATTTAAAACATTATTCATGATAAGTTTCTATTTGGATTGTGTTATGAGTAATATTGTATTTTTTTTCTAAAATGGAGATAATCTCTTTTAAAATACTTTGGGATTTTGAAATATCACTAATAACTACATGAGCTGTCATAGCATCAAAACCTGAGGTAATAGTCCATAAATGGAGATCAAATACTCCTGTTACTCCTTTAACTTCTAAAATTGATTTTTTAACTTCTTCATAAGAAATATTTGAAGGAACTCCTTCCATTAATATATTTATAACTCTTTTTATGAGTGACCACGTACGAGGTAATATAAATAAAGATAATCCAATACTAATTATAGGATCAATAATATATAATTCTGTAAAAATAAGTATTAATGCTGTAGCTATCACCACACATGAGCCATACATATCTTTTAAAACTTCCAAGTATGCTCCTTCAACATTGATATTTTCTTTTGCATGTTTATGGAGTATTCTGATTCCTACAAGATTTACTATCAGACCAATAACTGCAATAACAAAAACAAAGAATCCTTCAATTTCTATGTTCTCAAATAAACGCCAGTATGCCTCATAAATAATATAAAATGAAAGAATTAGTATTATTGTACTATTTATTAATGCAGCTAGAATCTCCATTCGATAAAATCCATATGTTTTATGTGGTGTAGCAGATCTTTTAGATGAAAAGTTTATTGCAAATAATGCTAATCCAATTCCAGCAACATCGGTAAACATATGAATTGCATTTGCAATCAATACTAAGCTGTTAGTTAAAATAGCAGTAAAGACTTCTAGAATTAAAAATAAAATAGTAATAACAAGTACAAATTTTAATTTCTTAAAATGATCATCGTGTGATTTATCATTAACATTTGAGTGCAAAAGTTTTTGTGTAAAATTAAAGATTATATCTTATAAGTTTTTCAATAGATGTAAAAAATGATAATAGTAATAAAATTGTTGGAATTGTCAAAAATTTTAAATTTGTTTTATCTCCTTTTACTTGGATATATTTTAAATGTATAATAAAATATGAGTTATGAATTGAATAAGAATTTTTAAGTTGTCTTTATTTTTATAAATAAAAAAATTAAGTTGATTATAGATGATCTTTGCTTAAAGGTAATTTTGTTATTTTATTTTAAATTTTTCTTAATCTTTTCTTTTTCTTCCCCTGCTATGAGAGGTCTTCCCAGCTTCTCAGGCTACTCTTTCTCTTGTTTCTTCATCACTTTCTTCTAATTCTCTTTCATTATGAGAAGATTCTCCACCTTTTCGCCCAGCTTCTTCCATTGTCATTTTTCCTTTGTCATTATCATCTTTTTTTTCTGGCATGATAAGTCGGTTTAAAAACTAGTTAAGTATTATAGATAAAAAGTTGTAAAAATTGATTTTAAATATAAAAAATACTAATAATGATTTTATCCTAAATCCTACTTATGCATATGTTGTATTTAGAAATCTGTATTGCTATATAGTAGTTATATTTATTTGATTAAGGTAGATACGATAATTAACAATATTGCTTTATAGTTGTCTTTATATTAAAAATAAAAACACTATCATATGATTGACAGATGGATGAATACTCTTTTATATAAATTTCTTTATTAACTAAATTAAAATAACATTCTAAAAGCATGTGAAACTAACAAATTCTTACATTGCAACATCCATTAAATTGATAATTAAAATGGAAGTTTGATAATATGCCTTGTTCAAGAAAAATAAAAAAGAGATAGTCATCTAGCCATATAGGTAAATAGTTTTGTCAATATTTCATAAATGAAATTTCAAAATATAAAGATAAATATTTTTATCATTGGGATAATAATTGTAAATAAAGAAAAAATTTTTAGAGTGTTTATTAGTTATGATTTCTGTTTTTTAACATTATATTTATTATATATATTTACCAGAAATATTATATCATCAATAGAATTTGCCATTTGAGCAATCTTTATACAATCACGAATATTTTTAGATTTTATGTTATACCAAACTGCGTATACTACTTCATCTATTATTTTTTGATTGAGATTCTTTTTAGATAATAACTGTGTTACAATTTTATGGAACTCCTCATATGAATATGCTTTTAGAATTAATGGTAGAAATCTAGAACGAATTGGATGTATTATTTTACTTAAATCATTACATGTAGCAAATATACTTATTTTTGTTTCAATTTTACGAGTTTTATTATATTTAGTTTCAGAAACAATCCCAGTTTCCATTAAATTTAAAAATACTGTCTGATCTTTAGGTGAAATTTTATCTATTTCATCTATTAAAAGATATTTAACATTATTGTTAAATATGTATTCAATCAACCCAGGTTTTGACATATTACTACCGTCTACAAAATATGAATTAGGTAAGGTCAATAAACACTTCATAAAAATTGTTTTAGCCGATGCAGGAGGACCAGCTAAAGTAATATGAATTGGTTCAACAGAATTAATAGCCATAATAAAGAGTTTTTTAATATCGTCATAGCCTACTATGTCATTGAAAATTTCTAATTTACTAGAATCAATTTTGTTAATTTCATTTTTATTTGTATTAGTGTAGTGGTTTGTATATGTTGTATTAAGGAAGTTTATTTGTTTTAAGTTAGTTTTGTTGAAAAAAATTGGTAAACCTGTTTTTTTTATTGTATTGGTGAGAGCGTCATAAATTAAATTACTAAATATCTTTTTTTTCATTTCTTAAATTTTTTGAAATTATTGATAGTTTTTTTATTATTGTAATCAGTTTCTTCAGTTAACTATTAAATAAGGAAATACCTCTTATTTTTTCTATAATTTTACTCCCTTTTTACTAGTACATAATGAGGAATATTTGTCAATGTTGCTGGATAAGAAGTCTTGTATTCCCAGCCTTCTCTTAGCAGTCTTCTTGCTTCGTCTATATCACTAACTGTAAATATATCTATAACCTTTTTCCGCCTTATCTTTGGCTCTGTTGTTTCATTTTTAACTATGGATTGTGTTTTATATTTATGTATATGCTCTAAACCACTCCCGTCCATTAGCTTCCAAGAAATTTTATCATCATATCCATTTTCTATCTTTTTAAACCATATCATCTGCTCTGGAAAACCAGCAGATTTACATCGTGTACATTCATGCATCTTTCTTTGCGGTTGTGATGCTTCCGCTTTATTATATGTAGACATCAGAAAATCTTTTGATATCCTACTTATAATAATTGAATTACCTCAAGGAGAGGGAGAGAGAGCATTTTTATTGAAATCTATTTTTGAGCTACTCTTAAAGCTTTTTTTATTTCTTATAATTTATTTAACTTTTCAAACAATAATTAGAATTGATAATTTCTAAATACTTTAATTGTCTAAATATCAAAAATTATTGTTAAATTGAAATTTTATTTTAATAATACTAGGTAATGAATATATTTATTCTTATTGTAATAAAATTTATTTATTATTATTATACATCATTCATCATTATTATCATCTCTTAATCTCAATGAAAAATTGTTTAAAATCATACCATTATAGTTCCACCATCAATAATGATGGTATTTCCTGTAGAATAAGAAAAGTCATCACTTACTAAATGTGCTGTAATTTTTGCTACTTCTTCTGGCTTTCCCCATCTTTTTAGAGAAGTTTCTTCTTCTGCTAAAGATCTATGTAATTGGTCCATTGAGTAGTATGTTGCCTCTGTAGCAATATTTCCTAAAGCCAAAGTATAAGCGCGTATATTGTATATTCCATATTCTCTTGCTATGTGTTTTGTTAAACCGATTATTCCAGATTTTGCTATTGTATAGGGCGAACCTTCAATATGACCATTAATAGCAGGTGTAGAAGAAATATTAATAATAACTCCTCCACTTTTATTATTATTTTTGATATTATTTTTTATCATTTGGGTTATAACTAATTTGGAAAGTCTGATCGAACCCATTAAATCTACATTGATAATTTCCATGAATTGGTTAATTTCAATTTGATGAAATTTCTTATACCATAATTCTTTATCAAATCTATATCCTGCATTGTTAATCAATATATCTATTTTGCCAAATTTATTTAATATATCTTCTATTCCATTATATATGTTATTTGTGTTGGTTACATCCAATTCTATTGCATAGGTTTTTCCTTTAATAATTTTAGAAACCCTTATAGCATTTTCTATATGTCTAGAACAAATAATTACCGTAGAACCACAATTTTCAGCAAAATATTTTGCCATGTTATATCCTATTCCCCTGGACGATCCACTAATTAATATAATTTTATCTTGTAATGACAATGTAATATTAGATATGTGTTCTACTATGTAAATTTGTAGATTCAAGAAATCTATTAATTTTATAAAGATTTAATAGATGATCATGCCATATTAATGAATTGATATTATTTTAATTATTTAGTTTTATTACTTATTTATTTTTTAAATCTAGAAATATTTAAATACCAATTTTTTTTTCTGAAAGTAATATAATTTGATAGGCTAATTTATTGTATTACAGAAACATAAATATTACAAATAATAAAAAATAGTTAATATTATTTAATATTAAGGAATTAACTATTTAAATAAATTTAAGTAATCAATATTGTAATTATTATATTAAATAGTAGAATTAAATCGTTATTTTACATTGTTGGTTTACATGTAAATAATGAGTAATTATTTCCATGTTAAATCTTTGAGTAAAGTCATTGTCATTAGCTATATCCTCATTAGTATAGAAAGTAGCAGCAATAAGTCTAGCTGTATTATCTGAATGATCTAAAGATAATGTTATCTTAGATGGATAACTATTTTTTGCAAGGTCTAACTCTGTTTCTGTTTTTTTATTAATGTCAATAAGTAAATAGAGTTATCTGTAGTAAAACTATACTAAATGTTCCAATATATTGGGAATTTAAAAATAATAAAATAATAATAAAGAGATAATTGTGCTTTCATTTCTATTTCAATCATCATAAACAAATTTTTCAATGAATTGAACAAATTTGTCTATTTATTTCTATAAAATTAATCAATATTGATCTAAAGTCATTATTCTATATCTATTTTTAAATTGTATAATTCTTTTAAAGTAGGTTGTATTATCCCATGAATAACTTTAGCTACCTCATTGTATGGCTTTTTCATTTCGATAATAGTTGTAAGATTATCAAATCCCTCCTTTAATTTGGTAACTTTATCAGGATTGCTAATTTCTTTCTCTGATTTTATATCTTTAAATAATTCTGATACTGGTGCTAATAATCCTTGTGCTGTCTGGTATGCTGTATGATTTTGAATATCTTTACTTGCATCAGTAGAGGAATTTTGGTGATGTTGATCCATACCAGTAGTTGACAAATTATGTGATTGTATGCTAAAAGAATCAGCATAGTTGATATCTATGTCATTCACTAAAGTAGCTAATCTTAAAGCTTGAATTGTAGAATTATTTAAAGCATCTTCTGGAATTCGTACAGATATGGATTCATCTAAAACTGCATCTAGATTCTGTATAGTATTAGTTATTTGTGATTGAGTCATATTATTTACCTGTAATGAAGAAAATGTATTTATTATTGAAGAAATTTCATTAGCTATTCTCTTATTTTTTTCTTCAATTTCATCGTTTATTTCTTTACTATAAAGCTGCTTTAATAAATCAGCATGATGAATTGCCGATTCGTGATCATCTTCTAGAATAAATTGTTCTATTAATTTAGCATGAGCCTTTAATTTATCAACTAAATTTAAAAATAGTATACTTTCATCTGTTGTAAAAGTGTGACCGTATATTTCACTATTTATAATTGGCATGGCAATAATTAATAAAAGTAATAGTATTACTTTTTTCATCATGTGAAAGATATTATTTCTATAATAATAAATTAGCGCTCGATTAAACTAGCA
>CAWIYT010000153.1:0-8157 GCA_963840085.1 uncultured Nitrososphaerales archaeon | reverse complement strand
TTGTTTATTCCTTTTTCATTACATAATTTTTGAAAAGTTTTTCGAACACCATCCCATTTTTTTATGTCTATTGGAACGATAATCTTTTTTTTATTGTATTTGTGATTCAAATCACAACAAATACTATTTGACTGTATATCATATACAAAACCCTGCACAATCTCCTGCTCTAGTAGTTTATTATCAATTTCTAATTGAACTTTTATAGGAGTCTTATAATTAAAGATATCAATTTCATCATTGTTGATAATTTTTATTTTTGTTATCTTGTCTTCTGAAAATCTTAATGCATCATGCCATATAGTTTTTACCTCACTTTCAGGTAATGGTGGAACACATATCTTATTGTTTACCTCAATAAAAAAATCTTTTAATTTATCTCTATTTTTATCACTATGTTTTATTAAAAGTGAGTCTGCAAAAGATAGTATCATATCATGTCTTGCACCTTCAGGAATACGATAATGAAATTCTGATGGAATATCTAGCAAGTTAATTATTTGTCTAAGTGGTTCTGGTAATGAGCTTGACTTTATTATTATAACTTTGTTGTTGTAGTTGGTCAAGATATTGAATACCATATTTTTTCAATATATTATCTATATGTAATTCAAACTCATCACAAAGAACAGGTTCCTTGCAATCTAGAATTTCATATGGATATCCATCTTTATGAATAGAAGGAGTACAAAACATGATATGTTTTTCACATTTTACTTCAATTGCTGGAATATCATTGTTATTCAATATCTTTATCTAACTTTGAATTGACTGCTGTACTAGACTTTATTCTTGAATGGTTTTGTAGACATTATGTAAATATGTGCTTTATCTGGATTGTCTTTATGTTGTTCAACTATTGTCCATTTTGCTAGTTCTTGTAATGAAATTGTATTGCCATCTTTAGTACAAATTTCTTCTATTGCTTTCTTATTGTCACAATCTATTCCAATTAGATATTTGCCTTTATTTTTACCTCTCCATATTGGACCAGTGACTATTGCTATTCCTTTGTTATACTCGCCATTCTTTTTGCGTAGTTCATGTAATTCCTCGGGAATAGGTTTATCCTGCCATTGTAACCAATTCTCATATGTTTTCTTCTCTTTTGTATCTGCTGGAATGATATTAACTCCTATTTCATAAAAATAATAGTCTAACCATTCATTGTAGTTGTTGTTATTGAAAGAATTTTGAGACATTTTTAAATATTATAATTATCTTCAAATTTTGGTTTACAATTTTCACAGACAAATATTGTAATTGATTTTTCACTAATTTTCAAAGATGTAGTGATATTTGCAAATTGATTGCATCCCAAAGCAGCACAAATAGAATGATTTTTATCATCTTTTGAAAATAATATAATATTGGTGCCCAAAGTAGATTTCTCTCTCCTATGGACTAACAGATTTATTTGGTTCTAACTTCGAATTTATGTTATCAAGTGAATCGAATTTTTTTTCATCTGTATTAATGTTTAATATTTGTTCTGTTTCTACTTCTTTTGTTCTATTCTTTTTAACATTTACATAAGTTCTACAGTGTGGACATGTTGCTACATAAATATTGTTTCCCACTTAGTTCCATTTATGTAAACATCTATGACACCTAAGTGGTGTTACTTTTTTCTTTATTATAGTTGACATATCAATAATTCATATGTCTTGGTACTACGTTAATACTAGGGACTGACAATTTTTGCTCAAAAATAATCTTGATTTTAAGCATATAGATAAAATTATCAAAAAAGGTCTGAAGAACCCAAATTATTACAGAGTATTAGGAATAATAGGAGAAAGTGAAGAACCTCTTACTAATGTTCAAATATTACACAATTTTGAGAAAAAATACCCAGGTGAAAGTAAAAATATATTTATGAAATACTGAGGAAACTATCTCCAATTAGTGAAGATGTTCCAGATAGTCCTCTTTTTATCTGGGAAGAATTAAAGAATTTAGACAATGACCAATTAGAAGAAAAATGCTTGAAGATATTAGAAAAAATTAATCAGTCATTTAATTTTAAAATCGATAACCATCTAAATGAAAATTACATATTACTAATCGATGGAAAATCATTTGATAATTCAAGTAAATGGATTAAAATTGAAAAAAATGATAAAAATTCAGTAAATTATAATCCAGATTTTGATGAAGGTATTTTATAATATCAATTTGCTCTAAAGAAAGTTGTCAGATATTTCCGACTTTGACAATAAAACAAAAGGGAAAACAATATGTTTATACAAAATCATATTCGATATTAGAAAGAAGAATTTCTTGATATTATACCTAAAAAATATATCTCTTTTCAATATAATCCAGGTGAAAAAATTGATGAAAAATACTTTACCTAAACAGCATCAATTATTGAAAGATATTATAGATATAGCAGTGTCACTTCGTGGTCGTGATACATACTTACGATAATATTTTAACAAAATAATGAGAACAAAAAATTATCCGATAATGAGGAATTTTATGATTTACAGCAAGTAAAAAAGATAATTCGTAACAAGACAGATGAATTGAATAGAATAATGGGTGACCGTGAAAATTTCAGTTATAAACTTACCTTTCGAGGATTATTATTATTCTTAATTTTATATGGTTCAACTAAAAAAACTAAATCTGATCAATTACTTTTTGATAATGTCTTATCAAATCCATCAATAGTTAAGATTGCCCCATTTCTTAAATGTCTGAAAGCAATTCGAAGATTTAGGTTTTAAAGGAAAAGAATTGATTGTAACTATAGCGGAGGAATTAAGAACCCAATTACATTTAGATATTCCCGATGGATTTTTTTTACTTGAGCGAGCTATTGAAAGATATTATAAAGAATTTCAAAAATATTTTTTATTTATAAAAACCCCATCTTCATACATTCCAATAATTAAAGATTATGAAAAAGAGTATTTTTAGCCTGCTAAAAAGTTCTATTAAAAACAAACAGCTGGTTTTCGGTTTTAGCTTGAAAGAATTTGATTTTTCAATCTAATAGATACTTGAATAATTTTAAATAAATAAAAAGTGTCTATATTTCATTTATCTTTTCCAAAATTTCTGGTTTTACATAAGATAATTTTGGATTTTGTTGAATCAAAGTCATAATATCATTTAGTTTGTTATTCATTTCTTCTCTAATAGATTGAACCTGTTGTTTAAGTTCATTATTTTCCTTCATTATTTTATTTTCTAAACTATATTGTTGAGATAAATCACAAGATAAACCACATCTACTACAAAATTGTTGTGTTGGACTTAAAATTTCTGAACATCTATTACATTTTATAGTTTTGAGTTGATATTCCTGTTGTTGTATTTGTCTACCTTGACCTATTGATAACAAAGTATTATCCAAGTCTTTTCCAGATAAATGAATATAACGTCTTACTACTTTTGTACCAATAGTCCATCCAAAGAAAACACACATTTGTGCTTCTGTCAAATGTTTACATAGATGAGTAGCTCTGCTATGTCTTAACAAATACAATCGTTTATGCTTATCCAAATTGGCTTTCAATAATGCTTCTTCAATTATTTTTTGTGCTCCTCTTAATCCTAATGCATCATTCTTATAATTAGTTGCTTGACTAATCCACAAAGGAAATTGATGTTTGTCTTTTAATGGATGTATCTCAAGCCATTGTTGTAATAATTTGGCAAATGAAACAATTCTAACTCTTCTTTCACCAGTTTTTCCTCTTAAAAATAATATTGCTCCATTGGTATCTAGTTTTATATCTATATTTGTTAATCTCAGAAATTCTTCTGGACGAGCTCCTGATTCATACATACAAGCGAGAAATGCTTTCTTTTGAATTGTTGGTGCAGCATCTATTAGAAGAGGAACTTCATTTTCTTCAAGATACTCTGCAATATCTAAATCTCTTTCCTGACTTTTCTTTTCTTTACCTATTTGAGTAGAAAACCAACTTACAGAATCAGGATGAAACTCATTTTTTCCAAATACAACTTTGTAAAATATTTTTAGAATTTTTCTAAATTTCTCATGAGTAGATGCCTTGTAATTTTTAGTATCCATCCATGCAAATAGAGATTTTGATATCTTCTTTCTTCCAATCAACAAATGGTTTATCAATTTGTCTTCTTATGTAAAGAAGAGCTGTTATGCATCTAACAATCCAGAGAATACTATTATCCTTTTCTTGCATATATTCAATAAATTGCAAAACATGTGTTCTATCTGGTTCGTCTAATTCTGTTTTTGCTTTGTATATCCAATGTGCTAATTTTTCCTTTCTATTGTATAAGTCTCGCATTTCTATTTCTTGTTTTCTATTTTGTATAGGTGCAAGAGAGCTTAAAGCTTTTCCGATTTTTTGGTTGGTCTTTCGAACCGAGGGTTGTATGGACTGGGCGGGATTTGAACCCGCGACCTTTCGGTTGCGAACCGAACATTACTACCACTGAACTACCAGCCCACGGTGAAAAGTTATACATCTTTGTAAAAATTAATAAATATAAACTAAGCTTAGTATAAGTTACTAATAAACTTAAATTTATTGCTTTTTCAACTTCTAAATATAAATATTATAATAAAATAATTTTTTAATAATAATTTTGTATAAATTCAAAAAATATTACTAATACTTATAATTATTATAATTTATATAAAGATTTAGTTAAAATTGTTTAATAATAAAATTAGAGAAAAACCTTATATATGAAAAAGGAACTCCCCCATTTAATGAAACTACTGACAACCGGTGTTATTATGGGTATGCTTGTTGCTGGACTTTTATTAAGTCCTGTTGTATCAGGCTTTCCATTTATGACCAAAGTATTTGCACAAGAAGATGCCAAAGATAGACCAGTAAAAAATGTTCTTTTAGTTGCTAATGAACTTAAAGTTAAAATTGCACCAGATAATGCTCTCCATCCAGGTGGTATAGAGTATGCTGCAATGACCTTTAATGGTACAATTCCAGCTCCAGTGATGGCAGTTGACCAAGGAGATATTTTAAACGTTACAATTAGAAATGATGGTAAAACAATTCATAGCCTTGATTTCCATGCTGGAATAGGACCAAGTAAAGTCTTGTCTGGTAATATTAAACCAGGAGAAACTAAATCTCTAGCTGTATATGCTGATCATCCAGGTGCATTCATGTATCACTGTGGTGCTGATGCATTGAATGGTGTATGGGAACACATCTCAAACGGTATGGCCGGTGTAACTGTTGTACATCCAAAGAATGAAAAACCAGCAAAAGAATTCTATCTTGCATTTCAAGAAAATTATAATACTGCTGATAAAGGATTATTTGTAGGAAGTAATGGAGTAGTAGGAACATTTGATCTTACTAAATTTGCTACTCAACAACCAGATCTTATATTGACAAATGGTATGGCACACAAATACGTTCCAGGAATAGGTGAGTCAGCAAAGATTGTTTTGAATCCAAATCCAGAACTCTTTAAGGTTAAACCAGGAGAGTTGACAAGATGGTATGTCTTGAATTCAGGTCCTAATGAAGGAGTTTCATTTCACTTTATAGCAGGTCAGATTGATGTAAGAGATGGACAATCACCAGATGGTAGTGATTATGGAACACAAGATATTAATGACGAAACATGGTGGATTCCACCAGGTTCTGCTTCTGTAATTGAATCTACATTCCCCGAAGCTGGAATCTATGTAGGTGTTGACCATAACATGAATCATGTGGTAAGAGGTGCAGCCCTTGCCGTAGTTGCTGCTGACAACTCTACAGCTACTGATCATCCACCAGGAACTGGGGTTGCTCCAAAAGGTAGCGAAAGTGCAGTAGCAGAATGGGGAAAACCAATGCCATATGAACAAATAATTGCACAAGCCAAAGCCACACCAGCTTCTAAAACATCTAATGCAACATTAGCATATGCACAAGGAAATGACACACATGGCAATGGGCAACGATACCTCTATGACGATGAATGCAACATTAGCATATGCACAAGAAGCAGTAACTATTTCTCCAGGATCTTCTAACCCAAGCGCAACAGAATTTTTTGTTCCAAAGGATATTACTGTAAAATCAGGCACTAGTGTAACATGGACAAATAAAGATACTACTATTCATACAGTAGTCGAAGGAACACCAGGCGGTGCAGGTGCAACACCAGCATTTGATTCCAGTATAATTGCCCCAAACGCTACATGGGAAAATACATTTGATAAAGCAGGAGAATTCAACTACTATTGTTCTTTACACCCATTCATGACGGGTAAAGTAACAGTAACCTAAACTTTCTTTCTTTTTTTATTTCTAATAAATTAAAGTTTAAAGAATATTTTTAGTAATATATATAAATATATATATTTAAAAAACAAATTATTAAATTCTTTAATTATTATTATAGTAACATAATAGTTATCTATTATATCTCTTTTATATATTATATTATTTAATGCAAAATTCATATGATCTGGTAATAAAAAATGGAAGTGTTGTAATACCTAAAGTTGGAATTATTAATACTAATATTATGATTGAAAATGGAAAAATAAAAGATCTTTCTAAATCATTAAATAATATCAGTTATAGCAAATCAATTGATGCGACAGGAAAATATATCCTTCCCGGATTGATTGATCCTCATGTTCATTATGGTGTTTATACTCCCATAGATAATGCAGCTAAAACAGAGTCAAAGTCGGCAGCAATAGGTGGAGTTACAACAATGATAAGAATGTTAAGATTATATTCAAATTACCGAAATAATATTAAAAAACAGATAGATACAAGTAATAAGAATCATATTGTAGATTTTACTATACATCCTTCAATTCTAATAAATCAACATCTTGATGACATTGCCTATTTAGTCCATAATATAGGCATAAATTCATTTAAGGTCTATATGAACTTGGGATCAAATCTCAATAATATTCATATGGATTTAAATCCAATGGAAAAGGAAATTCGTAGCGGAAGAGTTGAAATTACAGATGATTTTTTTGAAAAAATTGTTAAAATTACTTCATCTTTTAATGGTATGCTTTTAGTACATGCTGAGGATCCAAAGATTTGTTATACTGAAATAAAAAAAGAAATTATAGATAAAAATAAAAATAAAAATAAAAATAAAAATAAAAATAAAAATAAAAATAAAAATAAAAATAAAAATAAAAATAAAAATAAAAAAAATAATTTAGCATTAGAAAATAATGAAAATTTTAATGTACCAAGAGTAAATCAATCTATAACTGGAGAATCAATAAAAAAAGAAGATAGTGATTTTCAAAGTGAGAGAAAAATAGAAGATGATAATAATAATAATAATAAAATAAGAAAGATAAAAGATGTAGATAAAAGAAGACAGCATAATAAAGAAAATCAAATATTAGTAGAAGAAGATGAAGAAGAACATAATTTACTCAAACTATGGTCACGATGTAGACCGACTCAATCAGAGGTAAAGAGTATAAAAAAGGCAGCTGAACTTGGAAGAAAGTATAATTCAAATATCTATTTTGTTCATATTGGATCGAGTGCTGCCATAGATGCTATTATCCATGAGAAAGAGCAAGGACGATGCAATTTATATATTGAAACTTGTCCACACTATCTTACTCATACATACGATTTTAATGATTTAAGAGGTAAGGTAGTTCCACCATTGCGTTCTAAACACGATGTGCAAAGTGTATGGTATGCTCTTAAAAATAGTATTATCGATACAATAGGTACAGACCATGTTGCTAATACATTATCACTCAAGTTAAATCCAAATGGTGATTTACTTGAATCATTATCAGGTTTCCCTGGAATTGCTACAATGTTACCTGTCCTCCTGAGTGAAGGTGTAAATAAAGGAAGGATTAACTTGGAAAGAGTTACAGAGGTTACAAGCTATAATACATCCAGAATATTTGGACTTTATCCTCAGAAAGGTTCAATACAGAAAGAATCAGATGCAGATTTGGTTATTGTGGACCTTAATCTTACAAAGAAAGTCACTCCTGATCTATTACAGTCTTATTCAGATTATACTATTTATGATGGATGGAATCTTTGTGGCTGGCCTATTGCTACTATTGTAAGAGGAAATGTAGTAATGGAAAATTTTATAGTCGATAAAACCTTTTATGGATATGGAAAATTTCTTCCAAGATTCAAACACTAATTGACTAACTAACTGAGA
>CAWIYT010000152.1:0-7764 GCA_963840085.1 uncultured Nitrososphaerales archaeon | reverse complement strand
CAAGCAAAACTCCATTCATTGTCATACCAAGACAAAACTTTCACATTTCTTCCTTTATTACCTAAAACCATGGTACTCAAGCCATCTACAATAGATGAATGTGAATCGCCAATAATATCAGATGAAACTATTGGTTCTTCTGTATATGAAAGAATTCCTTTTAGGTAACTTTCTGATGCTTCTTTTAGCACTTTATTTACATCATCTTTTGTAACTTCATTGTTAAGTGTTAAAACAATATCAGCAATTGATCCATTACTTACTGGTACACGTAATGCAAGACCATCAATCTTTCCTTTTAATTCAGGTATTACTTCCCCTATCGCTTTGGCAGCACCAGTAGTAGTTGGAATAATAGACATCAATGCTGAACGTGACCGTCGTGGATCTTTATGAAAAGAATCAAGTAATCTTTGATCATTGGTATAAGCATGAATTGTAGTCATATATCCATTTTGGATTCCAAATTTGTCATTTAATACTTTGATTACAGGAGCAAGTGAATTTGTTGTACATGAAGCCATGGATATAATATTATGCTTTTCATCTGTATATTTGGAATCATTAACTCCTAAAAGAACAGTAATATCTACATCTTTTGCAGGTGCAGAGATGACTACTTTTTTTGCTCCTGCTTCAATATGTTTTTTAGCACTATTCGCATCTGTGAATTTACCTGAAGATTCAATTACAAAATAAATGTCAAGATCTTTCCATGGTAAGTTTAAAGGATCTTTCTCTGCAAAGATTTTTATTTTCAATTCTTTATTTATTATCAATAAATTATTATTATTTTCATTATCAGTATCTATTTCACCACCATCAAATCTTCCAAATGTAGAATCAAATTTTAAAAGATGTACAATACTTTTTAAATCTGTCAAATCATTTATGGCTACTATATTTATCATATCCATGAATTCTTTGTCTTTAAGACAGACACGAAGGAAACTTCGTCCTATTCTTCCAAAACCATTAATTGCTAAGTTTAATTTCCTCTTCATGATGATCGATATTTATATATAATATATTTGCTCAACCAGCCTACAAGCAAAACTCCATTCATTGTCATACCAAGACAAAACTTTCACATTTCTTCCTTTATTACCTAAAACCATAGTACTCAAGCCATCTACAATAGATGAATGTGAATCGCCAATAATATCAGATGAAACTATTGGTTCTTCTGTATATGAAAGAATTCCTTTTAGGTAACTTTCTGATGCTTCTTTTAGCACTTTATTTACATCATCTTTTGTAACTTCATTGTTAAGTGTTAAAACAATATCAGCAATTGATCCATTACTTACTGGTACACGTAATGCAAGACCATCAATCTTTCCTTTTAATTCAGGTATTACTTCCCCTATCGCTTTGGCAGCACCAGTAGTAGTTGGAATAATAGACATCAATGCTGAACGTGACCGTCGTGGATCTTTATGAAAAGAATCAAGTAATCTTTGATCATTGGTATAAGCATGAATTGTAGTCATATATCCATTTTGGATTCCAAATTTGTCATTTAATACTTTGATTACAGGAGCAAGTGAATTTGTTGTACATGAAGCCATGGATATAATATTATGCTTTTCATCTGTATATTTGGAATCATTAACTCCTAAAAGAACAGTAATATCTACATCTTTTGCAGGTGCAGAGATGACTACTTTTTTTGCTCCTGCTTCAATATGTTTTTTAGCACTATTTGCATCTGTGAATTTACCTGAAGATTCAATTACAAAATAAATGTCAAGATCTTTCCATGGTAAGTTTAAAGGATCTTTCTCTGCAAAGATTTTTATTTTCAATTCTTTATTTATTATCAATAAATTATTATTTTCATCAATATCTATTTCACCACCATCAAATCTTCCAAATGTAGAATCAAATTTTAAAAGATGTACAATACTTTTTAAATCTGTCAAATCATTTATGGCTACTATATTTATCATATCCATGAATTCTTTGTCTTTAAGACAGACACGAAGGAAACTTCGTCCTATTCGTCCAAAACCATTAATTGCTAAGTTTAATTTCCTCTTCATGATGATGATGGATTTATATATAATATATTTGCTATTATTATTATTATTTTATTATTATTACTTTTACTTAATATTTTCTATCAATTAGAAAATTATTTAAGATGGCTAGACAAATATCCGTCAATGAGAATAATATACAGTAGAGTGCGCTCTATTGTAATTATTATTATCATAGGAACATTCTTCTTTCTTAGTATTCCAGATAATAGAATATTTCAAAGAATAATTGCACAAGAAGATATATCAATAAATAACGATTCTCTATTACAAAATAATCAGACAGAATTATCAATTCATGATAAAAATATCATAGTTCAACTTTTAGCAAACCACTTGGAAACAAAACTCAATAAATCAGCTGCAATATTAGAAATAGCAAGCGAGCTTCCACAAATTAGGGCTCTGCCTAATGCAAGTTTAATAGATCCCTCTTTACATGGTATTCCAAAAGATGCAGATATGTCAAAAAGACAAGTAGCACAAAATATTTTATCTATAGATAAGGATTTTGGACGAATTTTCTATATAATGCCAAATGGTGATATGTACTTTGAAGAGCCTTATTCGGCACAAGAGAACCTGACTAGAGATAACTTTGCATTTAGAGATTATTACAAGGGAGCAGTTTCTACTGGCGATACTTATCTTGGAAATGTAATCATATCTGCCTCTTCTGGCCTTCCCCAAGTCAATATGGCTATACCATTATACTCTGCTAATGTTAGTAGTAGTAGTAAGACTAACAATACTGAGAATTTGATAGGATTATTTGCCGGTGATCAAGACATTTCTACATTTAACAAATCATTACAATCTCTTCCACTATCAGAAAATGAAACTGCAATATATGTAGATAACAATGGCCAAATTATTGCCAGCTCATCATCACCTTCATCTTATATTAATAATCAAGATCAATTAGATGGTGGTAATATCTCTTCTCTTCAATCTTTCAAAGATGTTATAGGTGGCAAGTCTGGATACAACATTGAAAATATTAATGATAAAGATATGTTAATTGTATACGCACCAGTCAAATTCAAATCAACAACATGGGGAGTACTCTTTATCTCTCCTTTAAACAATATTGTTGTATAAATCAAGAAAGAGAGGAATTAATCATGATAATTCTGTTTACAAGGATGAGCATCCAATAACACCACTACAAGTGTAGAAAGCTATTATGATCTTGGCTATCAAGGAGTAGAAAAAGATTTTCCAAACATGAAAGTGTATTACCAATAAAGGGAAACGTAATTTTGAACTTAGCAAACAACAAGAAAAGGGGATACAACAAAAGACATCATAGACAGAGAATAATAGTAGAACATACGATCTTTAGAATAAAGAAGTTGGTATTACGGAGAACAAATAGAGGAGAAGACTAAAGAGAATGATCATATTTCAAATATTGTTTCTGATTTAGTAAATTATAGGATAATACACGGTAGAGAATAATTACAATCTAATAAACAATGCAAACATCATGAAAATAGACTTTCTAATTACACAAAAGATCTATTGTTAGTAACTATAATACCATTATAGTGATTGATGCTTTCTGAAATGGAACTGTATAATGATTATACTGATTTAGTTATTTGAAGATTAATTTCAAATAGTGGACTTTTCATAATAAATTATATTAAGAGAATCAAAAAACTTGCTTTTTTTAGGAAAATATCTAATAATTTCTTAAATATCTAAATTGAGTATAATAACTAAGGTAATATTGTTAAACAACGCATTCATTTTTAATATATGGATGTTTATCCTATACTATCTTTTTCTATTTCTCTATTGTAGCTTCTTGCCATCAATAGTTGGCACATAACCAAACTTTCTTATCGTTACAACTTGTACAAATAATATTAGAGACTAAATTGCAAATAATATGATTCTTTTATATTAAAAAACTAATGGTTCAGGCCTTATCTTTTGATCCTTAGTATTGTGGATATTGTAAAAAAGGTCTTTTAGTAAAAAAATTTCTACTCTACTGCAGTCACTGCTATAATTGCCGCAGCAACTATTATAAAAAAATTTAATAAAATTATGATATTGAAATTTTGTCCTTTCTATCATAAGCTTCACGGGCAACACTTATTGCACCTTTTCTCAACAACATGGCTCTGTATACTATTTGTTTAGATAGTTCAGTAGCTATTTTTCTTGGATTCTCTTCTTTCATTATTGCCTCTGTTAGTACTTCTTTAATATTCTTGGTTATTTTGTATTCAATAAGATCAAATGCTTCCTTTTCTGTTCTTCCTTGATATTCAACAAACGATCCAATAACACCACCAGCATTAGCTAAGAAATCAGGTATAATCCAGATTTTATTATCATGCAAATATTTGCAAGCATCATCTGTAGTAGGAATATTCGCTGCTTCTACAACCATTTTTACACCATTTCCAAGTAATTTTGGTGCAGTTTTGTTATTTATAACACCACCCATAGCTGCAGGAATAAAAATATCTACATCAATTTCAAAGATTTCATCCTTATCTCTTATATCATATCCATAACCTTGTAGATCTGATAGTTTTGCTCTTCCCTTCATATCTTTCATTAGTTTGGGAATATTCAAACCATTTTCATCTTTGCTAGAAATAAACCCTGATACATCGCTTACACCTACTACTTTAATTCCATTTTGATCCAAGAATCGAGCAGCAAATGATCCAACATTTCCAAATCCTTGAATTACAACTCTTGTCTGACTCTTCTGTGACACTTGCATGATTTTCAAGTCTTTTAGTATATCAAGTGCTGTCTGTAGTGCTACACTCACTCCATAACCTGTAGTTCCAAGTTCATGAGGAATACCTCCAAGCTCAGATGGTTTGCCAGTACAAGCTCGCATATCCCCTATTTCATGTGCAAAAACTGCCATATCAAGTTCTGTTGTACCTACATCTGTTGCAGCTATGTATTGAGAAGGACAATAAGGTCTAATCATTTTTGCAAATGATTTCATCCCTGACACTCTATCAACCATATTTGGATCAGCAATAATACCGCCCTTTGCACCCCCAAAAGGAAGACCTGCTGCAGCACATTTCCATGTCATTGTTCTGGCAAGTCTAAAAATTTCTAATGGCGTAACACTAGGAGCAAATCGTATACCTCCTTTTCCTGGACCTTTTGAAGTATTATCAATAACTAAAACACCTTTCATACCAGTATCAGGATCATAAACCTGCAAAACCTTTTCAGGGCCCCATTCATCAATTTCTTCCCATGCAGATGTCAATTTTAATAATCATAATATAGGACTCGTTAGATTATACTTATCTTTTTTGTGAAGATATTTTTATTCATCTTTTATTTTATATGCTTTTTAATTCATTATATCAAAATCAATTTCTTATACATTTATACAAATAGATTCAGTATGCTCATTATATAATCTAATTTACAATTATATTTTTATTACATAAAAATTCTCTAAACATTTTGGTTCTGATGTAGGCCCTCATATTGTAACTGTCAACCCGACTACAATATAATATATCTAGCCAATACTAATGATGATACAGTTTCTGTAATTCGTTTTAATGATCGTTAAGCTTTTCAAAATTTTTTTAATACCTTTTTTTTCTTTACTATATCATTATAAAATTTTTATAATTGATGAGAATTATTTTTTTATTGTGTATTTGTAAATAATATATTATTAATATTTCTGATGATTTTACTAAAGACTAAAATAATACACATCTTTAGCTGTTTAATTCTTATTTTCTATTCTTTTTATAATAGACATAGAAATTTCTACTTCCATCAGCATTTTAATCAATTATCATATTAGATATTATTTAGGAAATACGTATGACTTTACCAAGATTCGAGGCTTGTAAAATATCAATTTTTTCATTTCTATCAAGTTATTTAGTAGTTAACCTAGGAATGAGTTTTAAAGAATTCTAATATATCATAAATATAATATTATATATTATTAAGAATCATATTAAATTAAATATATTATAGTAATAGTTATTCTTTATTAAAAACAAAAGACAATATCAAAAATATATCTAATTGTATTTGAATATTAACACAATAAAAATATAGTAATCATTCTCATGATTATAACAGATAATCAAAAGATAAATGACTATTCTTCCGTTAATAGTGAGAAATTCTATATGAAATTTAAATAAACCTTTATTGATAGATATGTATAACAAATTGACTAGCAATACTAGAGATACAAAAGATCTAGTAAATCTTGTTGTGCCATTAAGATTAGCATGTTTAACTTCTTCGGGATGGCCTATGATTGTTCCATTATGGTTCAAATTTTTAAATGATCGATTTTATTGTGCTACTCAGGAAAATGCTAAAATAATAAGTTATTTAAAGAATGATAATAGGTGTGCTTTTGAAATCTCATCTCAAAATCCACCATACAGAGGGATTAGAGGTCAAGGAAAAACTATAATTAAAAAAGAACTTGGAATAGAGATATTACAAACAGTTATAGAAAAATATATACAGAAAAAGGATACAGATTTAACAACATATCTGCTTAAAAGAAAAGAAAAAGAAGTAGCAATAGAAATAACTCCAATCAAAATTTTCTATTGGGATTATACAAATAGAATGAAAATATCATAAAGATATAAAATTATAACATAGATACAAGACAAATCAAAAACTCATTTAATATTTGAATAACAAATTATATTAGAACTAAGAAATCTAATTAATATTTCTAGATTAGTTTGAGATTACATTTTCATATATCACGAGAAAAAAAATTCAAATATAAATGAATTGGTAACTCTTATTATTTTAAAATAATGTTTTAAGTATTTAAGATTTATCTATAGTATTTTAAACATTATCTAATAATTAAATTTACATAACTTTTATTAAATACTTCATAAATTTATCTTATATTTTGCAGGTTTGTCATAAGATAAAAAAATTTTCTTAACGTGCAATCCATATATAACAAATCTATGCAATAGAATAACATATTATGCTTTGCTATGAGTAAAATTTTGTATCTATATTTAGTCATTATCATATAAATTTTAATATATTGGATAATAATTTGTAACTAAACTATAAATTCAGAAAGATTTGTTTTTGTTACTTTCAAATCCTTATTTTTAATTAAAAGTTCTTTTGCTATCAAACCTAATGATTCTTTTACGGCATTGGTTTTTTTGGGATCAGTTAATGGATTTAGCCTAATTGTTATTTGTTGTTCTTTTTTCATAACTATTATATAAAATGATTGTGCTTGTTGATTTTCTATTACAATGGTTTTAATTAATATCAAATTCTTATCTTTATTAATAAAAGAGTCTTCATATTTGATAATTGTACTACTTTCTTTTTTATTCATTTTTTTCTCAAATGCTGTATAAATGTCTATAAAATCATATTTTCCAGAGATAACTATATGAGGCATATAAATTCAAATAAGATAATTTCATATCCTTTATATAATCTAAATATTAATTTGTCTTTTTGTATTATAATATATTGATAAACAAAATTAAAATTCAATTCTTCTTTTGCAATTCTTTCAATTCTTTTACTGATATATAATCAATTACTAATAATGATTCAACAATATATAATAACACAGATTTTGAAATTTAAAAATCATAGATCATATTGATATAGCTACTATTTTAAAGTTGAACTTGTCATGTAGAAGATGATGTAAAAGATATTAATGATACTTTTTGAGGCT
>CAWIYT010000151.1:0-21420 GCA_963840085.1 uncultured Nitrososphaerales archaeon | reverse complement strand
TAGCAAATATATTATATATAAATATCGATCATCATGAAGAGGAAATTAAACTTAGCAATTAATGGTTTTGGAAGAATAGGACGAAGTTTCCTTCGTGTCTGTCTTAAAGACAAAGAATTCATGGATATGATAAATATAGTAGCCATAAATGATTTGACAGATTTAAAAAGTATTGTACATCTTTTAAAATTTGATTCTACATTTGGAAGATTTGATGGTGGTGAAATAGATACTGATAATGAAAATAATAATAATTTATTGATAATAAATAAAGAATTGAAAATAAAAATCTTTGCAGAGAAAGATCCTTTAAACTTACCATGGAAAGATCTTGACATTTATTTTGTAATTGAATCTTCAGGTAAATTCACAGATGCGAATAGTGCTAAAAAACATATTGAAGCAGGAGCAAAAAAAGTAGTCATCTCTGCACCTGCAAAAGATGTAGATATTACTGTTCTTTTAGGAGTTAATGATTCCAAATATACAGATGAAAAGCATAATATTATATCCATGGCTTCATGTACAACAAATTCACTTGCTCCTGTAATCAAAGTATTAAATGACAAATTTGGAATCCAAAATGGATATATGACTACAATTCATGCTTATACCAATGATCAAAGATTACTTGATTCTTTTCATAAAGATCCACGACGGTCACGTTCAGCATTGATGTCTATTATTCCAACTACTACTGGTGCTGCCAAAGCGATAGGGGAAGTAATACCTGAATTAAAAGGAAAGATTGATGGTCTTGCATTACGTGTACCAGTAAGTAATGGATCAATTGCTGATATTGTTTTAACACTTAACAATGAAGTTACAAAAGATGATGTAAATAAAGTGCTAAAAGAAGCATCAGAAAGTTACCTAAAAGGAATTCTTTCATATACAGAAGAACCAATAGTTTCATCTGATATTATTGGCGATTCACATTCATCTATTGTAGATGGCTTGAGTACTATGGTTTTAGGTAATAAAGGAAGAAATGTGAAAGTTTTGTCTTGGTATGACAATGAATGGAGTTTTGCTTGTAGGCTGGTTGATTTAATAAAGTTTATTTATAATAAAAATAATAAGGTTGATTAAAGTCATATAAGTAGATTAAATTAATCAATGATAATTCCATATCGTTATTGTTGAAATATATTAAAAAATAGTTTAAATATCTATGGTAATAAGATAAACTTCATCTATTGGAAAAGAAAAAAAGAAAGAATTATTTCATTCTATAAAGTCTAGTCACATTGTTGACACTATAACAATTTCTCTTAAAATGTAATTTTGCTTTCCAACTAATGCAATACTAGGTAAAATGTTGTTTTAGTTCATTAAATTATATCAAAATAAGAATTTTATGATAAAGAGGAGAAAAAATGGTAAATAATTTTGGCTTATCCTTTAAATTTGTTACTAATATAGATATATTAATAGAAATAATGAATTGTTATACAAAAAATATTATATGATAAATTAAAGTAAAAGTGATATGGATTCTAAACTTAATTCCATAGTTATGACATCTATTCTTTCATTTGCTCTAATTGCAGGAATAGCAGTAGCATTTGAAATGTGTTTGTACAAAACCAATCTGGAAATGCAACTCAAGGCCAAGATGGAATGACTGGAGACACAGGAAATGCCACAGGATTAACAGGTAATCTAGATATAGGATTTATCCAAGCTCAATCACCTTATGACGGTGGCGATAACAAAGATAATAACTGAGAAGAATAAGATTTAATAGAATTGTAATAATTTTATTAAATTTTTATAACCTGATACAATTCAATAACGTTTACTAATATTTCTTTTAATTTTAAATTGTCAACTTTATTTGAAATTTAAAAAAATTATTATTTTGCTTATACTTTCTCAATAGTTAATAATGAGCATCAAAAACAACAAGAACGCTATAGTTTAAACTACAAAAGTTGTACCTGTTGGGACAATGCAGCAATGCTTGAAGTCTGCTATCTTGATATTCATCTAATAACTTGTGTAGATGTATGTATGAATCATAATTATTATCTATAAAAGAAAGAATACAAATCAATACCAAACATCAAGTAAGAATATTTTATATATACATATATCAACTAAAACGATATATACTAATAATCTTGCATGTTCAATAATCAAGTTTAATATGTCTGATAATAGCAGTAGTAGTGGTAGTAGTAATAAGGCTTTTTTTAAAATATTGGTAGCAATTGATGGGTCAGAACAATCTATGCAAGCTGCAGAATATGCCATAGATATAGCAATTAATCAAAAAATAAATGTACAAATGATTGCAATTACAGTAATAGAACTTGCCAAACTCAATCTATCTACCTTTATAGCAGCGCCTACATATGGATTAGAAGATTCTTGAAAAAAAAAGGAAGCAAGCTAAGCAATGGCTAAGCAAAATTGAAAAACTAGTTCAAGACAAAGGTAAAAATATTGAATTTAAATCAGACATTCTTGAGAATCCTACATTAAAAGTAAGTTCTCTAATAATAAACCAAGCTGAAAGTGAGAATGTTAATTTAATAGTAGTTGGAAATAGAGGTAGACAAGGTTTTAAGAGACTGTTATTGGGAAGTGTTGCATCAGATATTGTAACTTATGCTCACTGTCCAGTTTTAGTAGTAAAATAAAGAGAATGAAGGAAGATAAAAGATAGAGAAAAAGATAGAGAAACATATTGTACATGTTATTGTTGGAATATATCCATCCAGTATCAATATTATAATAACAAAAGAGTTTATCTAAAGATAAAAGTAAATATGGCATTTGATATTAAAAAAGGAAAATTCTTTTAATTAACAGTTACTGTGAAAAATTACTAATACAAAAGTATATCACTATAATTGTATGATATTCTTTACTTCTTTCAACTCTATTGACTATAGATTAGAAATGGAGCAAATATATCTCTAGATTTATTACTTAACAAAGTCTTTAGCTGAATTCTGTTATAATTATTTGCCATATCTTCTAAATACTATTTTAAGATTAAGTACTTGCGTTTATAATATCGTGAAACAATATCAAAAAAATAATTAAATACACTCATATATAACTAACAAATAGACTCTTATTATAGTATCGCTATTGATATAAATCGCGATGGTTTTATTATATAATTGGATTGATAGCCGATTGGTTTAAGAATGTATAATTATAGAAAGATAATTCAAAAAAAGTTATCCTATCTGCAACAATTAACAATACTGAACGAGATCTACTTAACCTAGAAAATAAGCAATCAATATCGCAATTTGAATTTATACAAAGGATTGATACTTCAGAAAAATATCAAAACAATAACTTGGAAGCTATTATAGATTGTAGTAAATTTTTTGGACAAATAATTTTGTTATATAGATAAAAAATCCAAATTGTTTAGTTCTAGATATAATATAAAAAATAGTGAAGAGGATCCTATAAACATTGGATTAGAAGCTGGAATATTATCATAGAAAAATAAAATACTTTTTCACGAGAATGTTTAACTGCAAGGATAATGAAGTTGAGACTCCACAATACTATTATGTACTAAGAATTATTTTGAGCAACTATTAAGTTTGATAATAATAGTGATTTATAATTTGTGGCAAATCTAAAAAATAGATTGTGATATCTTAATTGTTGTATTTGTTTTATAGTTATGGTTTTGCCTCATAGATTATGTTAAATGGTGTATTGGTTGCACGTCTAAATTTGGTAAACCCAGCTGCTTCTGATATCTCTTTTATTTTCTTTTCACCTGCTTGTGCACCTAATGCAGGACCGTTATCTGCTAAAGAATTTGGCACACATACAAGGGTAGATGCTGCATAATATATCCTGCCTATCAAATTAAGATTCTCTTCTACCTTGTCATTGGCCATTGGTTCTATGATCATACAGGTACCATCTGGTTTAAGCGATTGCTTTGCAAATTTCATTGCTCCTATAGGATCACCCATATCATGAAGACAATCGAAAAAAGTAATTAGATCATAATCATTGCCAATTGATTCGTTTGCTGATACTGAACTAAATTCTACATTCCCTATCACTTCTTTTTTTGCTTGTTCTTTAGCTTGTTCAATAGAAGGACTATGATTATCAAAACCATAAAATTTAGAATTTGGATAGGCCTTGGCCATAAGAATTGTCGAGATCCCGTATCCGCATCCAATATCGGCAACTTTAGCACCTTGTTTTAGTTTTTCTTCAACTCCATCGAGTGAAGGAATCCATGAACTCACAAGATTTCCAATATAATTAGGTTTAAAAAATCGGGCAGTACCTTCAAAGAGATCGTGATGATGTTCACCCCATCTCAATCCATTTTCGCTTTGGAACATTTTTACAAATTTCTCTTCATCTTTAAACAAAGATCGGATTACTTGATATGCGCCCTGGATGTATACAGGACTATTCTCATCCGCTAATACTATTGCTTGTTCAGGTGGAAGAGTATATTTTACATCCGTAGGATTATATGTTATGTATCCGCCAGCAGCTTGATTTGCCAGCCATTCTCTAATATAGCGCTCATTAGTGTTAGTCTTTTTGGCTAATTCTTCGGAAGTAATAGGTCCAGATTCTGCCATGGCCTTGTATAGACCGAGTCTATCTCCAATAATCAAAAGCATTGCACTCATAGTACTTGCAATGTCTCCAACAGCTTTTAGCATAAAGTCGTGTAGTTTTTGTTCATTAATTTTGTTGATCGATTTTTCTGATTGCATTATTATATAAGTAAATATATAATATTTAATCTTTCAATTGCTTGACAAAGATAGTAATATCAAGTTCTAAAACTATTGACATGAATTAATCATCTATATTTTATATAACTTGATTATTAATTTATTTGCAAGGATTTATATCATTATAAAGGATCAAAATAATATCTTATAATTATAAAATTAAATATTCAAATTTAATTAATACTAATAAGTAATTTCTTGTTTCATTTTATTTCCAAAATTCTAAAAATAATTTTAAGTTACAAATTATAATATCTAAATACAACCTAGTAATAGAATCCTATTCTATTCAGAATTCCATTCATAACGCGTCTGTGCTAATATGTAGATAAAATATATTTTCAGTATATATAAAAATATGTTAAAATGGCTCTGTTAATTTAAGATAACTTCACCTCTTTCATTCAATTCGTTAATAAAATAATTCTCAAATGTTGTATCATTATACATAGTTACAAAGAATTGTATCCAATTATGCACATGAAATAAATTACATTCATCTTGCATACATGGATAGTAATCATCAAAATTCTCTGTCCTATCTTTAAAGTACTGCATAACCCTTTCTATCAAACTCTTCTCCTCCACTGAAGAATGCAAATAGTGTTTCAATCTTAGTGTCTTGCATGCTTCTGGATACCAAGTAGCACCATCTGAATAGACTGAATGTCGACCATATTTGCTAATCAATAATTCCAAAAATGAGGATAAAACAAGCATATTTCGTGCTCGGGAGATATTAATTCCAAGAATAGATCTATGTACTGGTTCAATACAGATCCACAACCAGTAATGTTTGTTGTTCCCGACCTGAATCATTGTCTCTCATCAATTATAAAAGCAGACACTCGTTTACGTTTGTAAATAGTACATGAACCAAATCTTTGAATCCAATTCCAGACAGATACATATAACTTCTTTTTTCATCTTTAAAAATAGATAATGCTCTAGATGTATTACGTAAACTTAAACCAAGAAAATACAAATACAAAAAGAATACATTACTATAACAGTGGATATTCTATTTCTGACAAATAGTAACGACATATTATGTTAGAATAGAACATTCACAGCTAAATTGATATCGTTAAGTTAACAGGTCTGTCTACTCAGTAATTTGATTAGTAGTGTTAAACATATATCTATGAATTTTCAGCTCTAAAAATATCAATACTCATAAATTCTATATCTGAAAAAATTCGAGTAATCTTTTTACATAGTCTGACGTAACAAGTAGTTTGTATGAAGAATCATAGTAGTACCAAATATGACTTTTCAAATAGAATTGTATTAGTAACCGGCGGTACAGGAGCATTGGGGAGTTCAATAACAAAGGCTTTCGTTGAATCTAATGCTACGGTAATATCTTCATATATTAGTGATAGAGAAAAAGAGCACGCACAACAAGAAAACAAATCAATAGTTCAATTAGTCAAAGCAAATATAACAAAAGAAGATGAAGTAATAAAATTAGTGTCTAATATAATAGATGAATATAGTCGTATCGATATATTGGTTAATGTAGTTGGTGCATATATTGGAGGAAAAAGCGTATCTGAACTTGAAGAAGAAGAATGGGATTTGATGATGACTTTGAATCTAAAATCAGCATTCCTGATAAGTAAACATGTTATTCAACAAATGCTTTCTTCACAATATGGAAAGATAATACATATATCTTCTAGAAATGGTTTACATTCTGAAGGTTATGATTCGGCTTATTCAGCTTCTAAATCTGGACTAATAAGACTTGTAGAATCACTGTCTAAGGAAACTAAAGAATCAAACATTAATGTAAATTGTATAATGCCAAGTACCAATAGATACTCGAGCAAACAGAAAAGCAATGCCAAATGCAGATTTTAATAAATGGGTAAAGCCTGAGAATTTGGCAAATGTAGTATTATTTCTAAGCTCCGAGGAATCAAATACTATAACAGGTGCTGCTATACCTACTTTTGGAGTACTTTAAATATATTTTTTACCAAAATATAATAGAAAAATTAATTTTCTTTTTTTTGAATATACTAAATAGCCAGTATTTTGTATCATCATTAGAAATTTTACTATTGAGAAGCTCATTATCATTGATTTTGTTGAAAATATAATGTAAAATTGCAATAGAAATATCAAAATTAAATTCAATAATATTATAGGGCTAAATTTTTAATATTTGTCTAATGAGTTAATAATAATTATTTCATCCTATTAAATATTTAATATTATAATTTTATTAATACTAATTACTATAATTATATTTTTATAAAAATCTACGTTTTCCTTAAATATTTTAAAAATTATTTATTAAAGTTGAATGGTAAAATTACAAATATTCTTACCTTATTTCTAATAACTTCAATTTTTAGTGCTACAATTTCCTCATCTTCTTTTTCTTCTAAAAGTTTGTATGCCGAATCGGATAATTCTTTTGATTTACTAAAAAATGCGAACACTTATAATAATACCCCTCAAAAACAGAGTAACAATAAAATCCTATCACAAAACATTTTAGATCAAAGTAACAAAATTCCAAATCAATATATTGTTGTTTTCAAGAATAGCGTTATAAATGTAAATAGTCTTACTGATCAATTATCAAAGATTCAAGCAAATTCTCTGTCACCAAATATTCCAAATATCAAGGTGCTTAATACATTTGAAAAATCTGTAAAAGGCGCAGTTTTTAAAATTTCTGATATATTCAATCTTTTAGATATTATTCACGATCCAAATGTATTATATGTTGAACAAGACCAAAAAATTCTTCCATTTGCTCAACAAATTCCAAAGGGAATAAATCGAATAGATGCTGATTTGAGTTATGCTATCTCTGGTAATGGAGCTGGAACTATTAATGCTGATATTGCAATAATTGATAGCGGAATTTCTTACAATCATCCTGATCTAAACATATACAAAAGAATTGACTTTACTGGATAACGTCATCTCTTGCAGACGATATATACGGTCATGGAAGTCATGTGGCAGGTATAGCTGCAGCGAAAGATAATTCAGCCGGTGTAGTTGGAGTTGCACCAGGTGCTAGACTATGGAATTTAAAAATTCTTGATAGCGATGGTACCGGTTCTATTTCTACTCTTATCAAGGCATTAGATTATGTAACCGCTAATGCTAAACAAATAGAAGTAGCAAACTTAAGTCTAGGATGTAAATGTTCATCTCAAATCCTTAATACTGCCATTAGTAATGCAGTCAAAGCAGGAGTAACTATTGTTGCTGCAGCTGGAAACTATGCAACAAACACCGCATTATATTCGCCTGCCAATCATCCTGATGTAGTTGCAGTTTCTGCTATTGTAGATACCGATGGAAAATGCGGAGGTAAAGGCTTGACAACTACTAGTTATGGGCGTGATGATACTTTTGCATCATTTAGTAATTATGGACGAACAGTTGATGTAGCAGCTCCTGGTGTAGGTATATACTCAACATATAAATCTTATTCTTATGCAACAATGACTGGAACAAGCATGGCTTCTCCTCATGTAACTGGAGCAGTTGCATTATACAAGGCTTCTCATCCTACTGCTACCCCTAACGACGTAATAAATGCAATTAAAAATATGGGAACAACTCCTTTTGCTATATGTGATAATAAAGGTAAGGGTTATTTTAAAGGTGATAAGGATACTTTTCCAGAACCTTTTCTATATGTGAAAAACTACTAGATTCTATGATTACTGACTAATAGCATCTATTTTTTATTATGATACTATAAATAGGAAGTTATATATATTAATAAAGTTATTTTATAGGTCAAAACTATAATTTATTGAAAAAATATTGTATCATTTTTTATGTACTTTTGAAATAGTATATATTAATAATAAATAATTTATAAATACTAACCAAAAAAGATGATGGAAATATCCATAATTGTTAAAAAATTATTTATAACTTGTTTAATTATTCTTGTTTATCAAGTATAGGGAAATAAGGAATTACAAATTTTCCTAATTCTTCCAAGACATCACTAGCTGGACGTTTGCTATATTTGAGATTAAAAAAGACATGATTTACTCCAATTTGTTTTAGGTCAATTAAATGTTTGATCAATTTATTTCTTCCCAATCTATATCCTAAATGAATTCGATCAGGATTAGTATCTGGATCTTTAGTTAAATCTATATATAAAGACTGTGCAAAAGGTTTAAAATCGTTTCCGGTTTTTTTGACTGCAGTTTTCCAATTATTTACAATATGTTGCTGTAAATATATATCTCTAGGATACATCAACCACCCATCTGAATTTTCAGCAATCCAATCAATGGTTTGCCTGCTATATCCTGTAACAAACAATGGTATTTTTTTAGATAAGAGTTTTGGCAAAAGATCAACTTCTCCATTCAAAGAACCAAATATTGAATCATATTTTGGAAAATTCTCATAAAGCAAATGACGAAAATCATAAACAGATTCTCTAAAAAGAACATCTCTTCTACCAAAATCTCGTCCATATGCAGGATATTCAATAGGTCTATCTCCTGCTGCTATTCCTAAGATTAATCGACCATTGCTTAGCTGATCAAGTGAAGCTACTCCTTTTGCCAAATCGATTGGATGTCTTAATGTAAAAATAATAGCTGCAGTCCCTAATGGGATATTTTTTGTTTTTGCAGCAATATATCCTAGATAAGTCCATGGATCATATATTTGTCCTACATCTCCAAAACTAGGATCATATAAAGGAACATCTCGAAACCATAATGCAGAGAAGCTTAATTCTTCAGCACGTTGAGCTAACTCTACCTGCCTTTCCATTTTTGGAATTGAACCTTCATAAGCTTCAATAGCAAATACGATTCCTAAAGTAAGATTTTTGGGTTTAAATATTAATTTGTACGCTTTGTTAAAGCAAGACATTATTCATCATAATAGCAAAAGTTATAAAAAGAAATCTCAAATATTATTTTTTACTATACGCTTAGAACCTTATTATCAAATTGATATGTACATTAACCTTACAGCCCATAGCAAATATCAATAATATTATTATTTTTATCATTATAAAAAAGGTGCATAAATCCCTCACTATAACTTAAATTATATAGTTATGATAAAATAATTATATATTACAATTTTTTATTCTAATACTTGAATAATGAGAATTCTTGGATTTTATTTAGAGGAAATGAACAGAGAAGTGGAATTTTTTCAGATAAATTAGCACAAGAACTATCACTATTTTGGGTAATGGAATTAGGGCCTATGGTATCTTCAGCTATTTGTCATGATAATATTGTCTATAATTCAACTATCACTGGTAAAATTTTCGCTATTGATGTCTACAAGAAAAAGATCAATTGGCAAAAAGATATTGGATCTCCTTTGATATCCTCATTATTACTTTATGATAATTTATTGATATCATGTACTTTTAATTCCTGGATTCTTAATGAAGATTCTAAACCTCTTGAAAAGAATTTAATTTATGCTTTAGATATCAATCAAAAAGGTAAAAAGAAATGGGATATGCAAATACCAGGTGATATTTTTTCATCACCATGTATTTGTGATAAGAAGATAATAGTAGTCGGATCACTTGACTCTACAATCTATGCAATAGATTTGAGAGGAAATATAATATGGACTTTTAATACAGGTGATTCTATTTGGTCTTCACCAGCTACAAATAATAAGGAAATATTTATTGGTTCTGATGATTTTTATCTCTATAATTTTAATTTAGATGGGAACTTAAATTGGAGAACTAAGTTAGAAGGCAAGATTAGATCTACTCCTAGTTTGATGAAAGGAACTAATTCGTTATTTATAGGTACACATAATGGTTTGTTTTAGATCAGTCAAATGGTTCTATCAATTGGAAACATGAAATTGGTAAGCCTATTCTTTCTTCAGTGGCCATATCAAGAGATCATATTTTCTTTGGATGTTCTGATAAAAGAGTTTATTCATTAAACGCTATTGATGGTTCAATAAATTGGACATATGAAACTGAAGGCAAGATTTGGTCTTCCCCAGTAATAACACGAAATGATGGAATATTATATGTAGGTTCTTTAGATTCTCATCTATATGGCCTAGAAATTGAAACGGGTAAACTAATATGGAAATTTCCTACAATGAATGCAATAGAATCATCTCCTTGTATTGTCAAAGATATGTTATTTATTAGCTCAAAAGATGGTTTATGTATTGTTTTAGTAGTTAAGAACGATATAGAAGTTAAAAAATCATTTATATTCTTAACATTTAATAACTTGATAAAAAGTTAAAGTATCTGTTGGTAAATTACTATAATTACTATGTAATTTTTTATTAAATCTATTTGATAGTTTTTAACAATGTATATATTATAGAGGAAGATATAATTTCTTTTATCATTTATACCAATTACATACGATCATTAACCTATTATTCTTTAGAAAAGACTAGTTGTATTCTCTATAAATCAAAAATAAAAAATATCTAAAGTGAATTTACTATATTAATTTTAGAAAGAATCAAATTCTAATTAATTGTCAGGATTAAAGTTAACACGATTCTACATAAAAGGAAGTAAACTAAAATTTTTTTTATCCTCACAGTCAATAAACATCTGTCGTACTATTCTCATTTTTTTATGATAACATCAATTCTCAAATTAATATATCCAATAGGATGCCTTTTCTTAATTATTAAAATTACTCAATTAACTATCTCAGTTATTCCTCCTTTATACTATTGATTAATCCGAATTTGGAGAATATTTGATAAACTATAATATATTAATAGATGATGTGAAAAAGAATATTATGAAATATAGGCAAAATTACTTTTCAATCTGACAAGTCCACATGATATAATGTAAATATATCTTCTGATATCAATGGTTTAATAAAGCAATAGAATCTATAAATAATACAGTATTAGCCACAATTATAAAATCTATGATATTAATTGTTGGACTTACTGACATAGGTTACAATTTCATTTACTGACATAGGTAACACTTCCTAGTCTGCTAATAGGAAGTGTATAATAAAAATAGAATTACAAACAAAATTTAATCTGATTCATGAGAAAGAATGGACTGGAGATACTGTAACTGACATATGTATTAGATATAATATATCTACAAAGACATATCACAAGTGGAAGAACAGGTACATAAAGTATGGAATAGATGGTCTACAGGATAGAAGTAGAAAACCACACAATATACAACCAGGAAAAGTAACAAAAGAGATAGAACAGGAAATACTGGATTTACGTATAACTAAAAGATTTGGATGTAACCGTATTAGATTCAGGTTAAAGAGACTAAAGGAGATATCACTTATGTACCAAAATCATATACAAGATACTGAAAAGACATGGTTTGAACATCCTGGAATGCAAGATCAGAAATAGAAGAAAATGGAAAAGGTTTGAGATGAAAAAACCAAACCAAATGGTACAGATGGATATTTTAGGACCATTTTACCTTGAGAATTCAGATAAAAAGAACTATTTTATCAGTTGTGAGGATGATTGTTCAAGGAAAGCAGCAAGTGACTGGTCTGAAAGAAAAAGGAGTGTAGATGTACTGCAATGGTACTTGGAGACTACATTGTAGAGAACGGAAAACCTAACAAGGTAATGCATGACAATGGTAAACAATTTACATCCAAAATATTCAAAGGTTTCTTGAAAAAGAACAATATAAAGGATAAACCAATTCCAAAAGGCTATCTACAACTACAAGGAAAAATTGAGGCATACAACAAGATAGTAAAGAATGAGTTTCTTGCAGTAGAAAATATTCCCAATGTAAATGATGGAAAGAAAATGTATTACATGTTTGTAAAAACATACAATGAAGATAGAGAACATGGTGGTATCAATGGTCATACACCATCTGAAATGTTTCTTATGAAAGGAACAAGATTAAATAATTCCAGTAGTAACAACATAGTCAAGCAGATAAAAGAAAGTGTTACCCATGTTGGTAAGTGAATCTGTTACCTGTCTATGCAGGTACTACAATTAATCAAGTTAAGTATAAAATAGTAAATCAATTACTATTATTACAATGAATTCAGTAATCAAACCAACCATTGTCGCAATGTTATTGTTGTTTCTATGATAACTTTACTTCCTAGTTATGAACAAGAATCGACAACAAACAGTATAAAAGATCTGGTAAAAACTACTGCAGAACAAATAAAAAATATGGCAGATGAAGTTGCCAATAACTCAACAGAAAAAATCAATCAAACAGAAGCCAAAAATATTCTAATGCAGCTTGGAGAAGCAGCGAAAAAGGCAGCACTTGGTGGAGCAGACATATTGTCAAATATTAGTGGAGAAATTAAAGAAGGATTACAAAATTAATTATAAACTAATAACGGGCTAGGGTTAAACCCAAAGCCCAATAGTCTTGTCAAAAAGATATATTGATATGATATGATTCACCAATTTTGATTTAGTAAGTATTGTTGTTAAAAAAAAATAAAACTTAATATTATTAGTCAAAAAAACATAGGAAGTTTTGAGTAGTTTAAATAATACTTTATTTAGATAATTTTATTTATAATATTAATTTAAGTTATAATTTACATAAGATTGATTTTTCTGATGAGTAACTATTTAAAATTACAAAATTTTTATTATAAATAGTAAATAATCTGCTCTGTTGCGTAACTCGTCTAGATAATCATCTATTTTTTGTTACTAATGTAAAAATTATGTAATAGTTAGACTCTGAAACACGTTATATAAAGATGCTTTCAGTATTATCTCCTTTATCATGTTCTCAAATCTTATAGCAGTAACATATTCTCTACCAAACATTCTCTTAATACAGGAGAAGACAGTTTCTACCATCCATCTCTTTCCATAGCTGACGCTATCCTTCCATTGTTGTAGATCGGTTTTCTGTCATTGTACGTTCTTGTTTCTCACAAATAATGGTTTGTCTTTCTTTCTATACTTGGCATTCTTTCTTACCTTAATTGCTCGTTGAATTCCTTTAAATGATAGAAATTGAAAATTCTTGTTATTGTCATAGGCACCATCCATAATGACAGTTTCAACTACTTTGTTCTGTTTTATTATTATATCATCGACTAATTCGGGTAATATTTTTCCATCATGTACTTGTTCACTGGTTACCTGTAACCATAAAATTCTCTTCTTCTTGATATCAACTGCTATGTGTATTTTGAGATAACCTCTTTTTACTTTCCATTTATGTCTGATCCATTCCCCCCTCTGTTTGTAACTTTAACACCGGTAGAGTCAATTGCAATTACAAAATTATCATCATGTTGTAAAT
This sequence comes from uncultured Nitrososphaerales archaeon, assembly GCA_963840085.1. Taxonomy (GTDB): domain Archaea; phylum Thermoproteota; class Nitrososphaeria; order Nitrososphaerales; family Nitrososphaeraceae; genus TH1177. Next base: position 7,386 of record CAWIYT010000151.1, on the reverse strand, counting down.
TGGATTTATTCTCATAGTTTATTTTGTTATCCAATCTATTTATTCTTCTGCAAATTCTACTATAATCTGGAATAGTCTTATTGTAATTAGAAAAGTAATTTATATCCATTATATCTATTATTATATTACCTATTATATTGTATTAAGAATAATGGACAATTAGCATATCAAATTTTTTCTATCCATATCAACCTAAAATATCTCTTATTTGTTTAAAAATATTAATCCACATTGACCAAGTTAATTTTCCTGTATTGGTATTTTGTCTACTAGGATGATATGATGATATTAATATCTTATTACTGTTATTTATATGATAAATCAACCCATGTTTAAATTTTATATTTTTTATTTTATGAATCTTACAAAACTCATCAAAAGCTAATTTTCCTAAAGTTAAAAATACTTTACTATTTTTACTTAATAATTTTAATTCTTTACTTAAATACTCATTACAATTACTGATTTCTACTAATAAAGGTTTATTTTTTGGTGGAGCACATTTTACTATAGAGGTCACATAAACATTATTTAATAATAGTCCGTCATTTATATCATTACTGGAAGGTTGATTACAAAAATTATATTCATATAAAGCCTTCATAAGCCAATCTCCAGAACTATCTCCAGTAAACATTCTTCCTGTTCTGTTTCCTCCATGTGCAGCAGGAGCTAGACCAATTATAATTAATTCAGCATTTAAATCTCCAAAACCACATAAAGGTTTGGACCAATAATCCATATTGTTGTATCTTTTAATTTTTTTACTTCCCACATTTTTGATATATTCTGCTAATCTAGTACATTTATTACATTTTATAATACTTTGATTTAAGAGAATTAAGTCCAAATTAGAACCATTACACAATAGAAATATGTTATATTTGTTAAAATTTAATGTTTTGGTAGTTCTAATTTGATTTGTGAATAGATTTTGTACTATGCTCTTTTTTCAATTAGGTAAAGATAAGGAATTTTTTTCATATATTTAAGATTCTTGATTGAATATATTAATATAAAAAATAATTATATTAATTCTGATTATTATAAATTATAAACCATCTTGACTATCGAGAATATATCCTATAAATAAAAAAGTATACTGCTTATTAATACATTCGTTAATAGGTTTTGAAATTGCAAAAGTATGAGGAGTATTCAGACACCTTAAAAATTTCAAAATTATAAGATTACTAATAGTTTTAGATATTAATAATTTAAATTATATATTTTATACATTTAGTATACCATATACATTTAGTATACCTTATATAAGTCAAGTGCCTCGGTTGATGTCATATCTTTTTAACTATCATGTCTAAATTCTTGAATCGGTAAAGCTTAAGGTATCCAAAATATCATAATTCTATGTCCCATGGTTCTACTAAACTCAACCTCTCACCACAGGACAGAAGAACAGTATAAGGAGATTGATGAAAAAAACTTCAGATAAGAGACATTATCGAGATTACTGGCAGTACTCCAGAAGAGCAACGGTAGAACTTTTGAAGACATTGCAAAGGAACATGGTGTGAGTATCAGGTCAGTTCAAAGATGGTTATCAGCATATCTCCAGATTGGAATGGAAGGACTAGAGATAAAAAAGACAGGTAGCACACAATCCCGTATAACAGATGAAAACAGAGAGACTATACTTTCTGTACTTTTTAATGATCCCACTATTTTTGGTTATGTCAGAAACACTTGGAGTCTCAGGTCACTGGCAAAGTGTCTTACAGAAGAACTTGATATTCCAATCCTCTTATTCTGAGTTTCAGCCAAAGCTTAAAACTGGATAACACAAATTAAAGATGTGTTTACATTAACTACCTCACTTCCTGATGAAAGTTGGTGTACCAGTTTACTTAGAAAGGTTCAATGGAATGACTGTGTAATATGTCCACGTTGCCAGTCTTATAACATAAAGAAGGATGGTCTTCTACTGTTCATACCAAAAGTACTTTTGCAAGCAGTGTGAAAGAGGATTCAACGATAAAACTGGTACCATATTTCATTATTCACACATACACCATTGAAGACATGGTTTTTGGCAATGTATCTATACTTTGTACTCTGGCCTGCTGGATGTTCAATAAGAGAGATATCGCTTGAGATAGTTGTACCATTTCCAAGATGCTATAGATTCATAAGAACAGTTATGGAAAAAATATCATCGTCATTACTTTCTTTCAATTCTACTAAACTTGATGGTCTTGCTGAAGATGATGAATTCTATATCAAGGCAGGATTGAAAGGTAGATCATATCATGATGAGATAATAAGAATCAGGAAGAAAACCCCGGAAAAGAGGACTAAAGCCTTGGAGAGGTAGAGGTACATTTTATAAGGATCATCCAATGATAACCTGTATTCATCAAAGAAGGAATGGACTGACATATTTCGATGTTCCTGTACAACAGTCATTTCTTGAGATATTGTCTGTAACAGAGTACAGTATGGTTCCACAATATTTACAGATGAATATAGGGCATATGACCAATTGGAAGAACATGGATTCGTACACAAAAGTGTCAATCATTCACAAAAAGAATATGCGAATGGTACAATACATGTCAATAACTGTGAATGCAGAAGCAACTTGTATCAGTTATGGATAAGAAAGTTCATGGGTGTAAACAAGTACAATCTACCAACATATTCCAAAACATTCCAGTTTATTCATAACAATAGAACCAAGACAAGAGAACAAAGATTCATGGAAATCCTTTGTTAATTAGTAGCTGAAACATTCAGAAATAAGAGCGATTCCAATTAGTTTCAGACATCTTCAAAGGATACTGAAAGATATGGGTATTAGATGTAAAAGACCTAAACTGGAACTTGAACATGGACCTGATTATGAGAAGGGAAAGAAACAGATAAAGAACTACAAAAACAAGTAGCATCAGCACTCAAAAAAAGAAAGTGATACTGGTATTTGAGGATGAAACTATAGTAACACAGAAACCATGTATAAGAAAGTCGATGAGTTTTGAAGGTGAACAACAAAAAATTAGACATAATGGCAGTAGAAAGAAATTCTCAATGTACATATTCATGCTATGGCCTGAACAGAATCTGATGTATGAATTCTATGATAAATCAAATTCCACCAATGCTATAAACCATCTTGAGAATCTCAAGATACATGTAATGAAAAATAATGGTTGGAAAAGAATTGTAATGATATGGGATAACGCTTCATTTCACCTAAGCAAGATGACAAAAAAATATATCAATGGACAGAAAGACTGGCTTACTGTAATACACCTTCCAAAGAGGGCTCCATACCTTAATCCAAATGAGAGAAAAGTAAATCAACGTATAAAATCAGATGTGTGTGCAAACAGATTCTATACCAATATAGAAGAACAAAAAGATGCAATATCAGAATATCTTGATAAGAGATTTGGAAGATGGTATAATGACATTAATGATGACACTTGACTTAGTCAAATTAATATTTCATTAATATTTAAGGATGAAAAAAATGTAACTTATCTATTTTATGAAATAATTATATTTCTATCTTTTTCATTTTTATCCTTTATCCAAATTAACTGTTTAATCAGGTCTTCCATTTTGATTGGCTTTTGAATAAAGTAGTCTTCATTGATTGTTTTACCCAACACAAATCGCTTTTTTCTAAATTCTTCATTAAACGTTGCAATTGCAGTTAAAGCATATTTTTACTATAAAGAATAAAAATATAGTTTTCACAACTCTTAAATTTTAAAAGTGATTATACTAATTTATGCCTAATCAAAATTTTTTAAAAATAAATTTTGCAGGTGATATTATCCTTGCAAATAATATATATAATTATTTTATTTCCAATTCAATAATAAATGAAAAAGTCAAATTAGAAGACGATAACATAATAATCTCTATAAATAGCGAATATGATAAAAATGTAATTAAACAAATAAGGTCATTATTACAAGAATATTTAAATTCTTTTATAATCTATAAAAACCATCAAATTTTTGAATTAGAAAATATTTTTACCGTTGGAATTCCAAAAGACATAGTTGAAATTTCAAAATTTGTTTTCTGTGAAATTTGTGGTTATGGATTATCAAATGAAGAAGAATTACTAGTTCATCGTAGAAGTCATGGAATAATCTAGATTACAATAACAAAAAAATAGTATTCATTACCTTATTTTGTCTTTATAAAAGAGATTAATAATTTATTTATTAATAACTCATATAATATACGATTAGATCTAACAGCCATTTTAAATTAATTTTAACTGCAATTTACTCGAGATCATTTTTAAAGTATTCCAACAGCGATTTGATTAGAAAATATATGCTAAGTGGTATAGGTCATTCAATAATATTTGAAGTCAATCATAGATATAGATAAATTCTATTAGAATTCATACTAAAATTAAGAATCGTATTAGAAATAAGAAGAGGTATACAATAAAAGAAAATAGTACTTTGTTATTCTTCAAATTTTCTTATGCTTTACATATATTTGGTTTTATTAATCTGCTTCACTTTTTCTAATGTATCTATGTCTTTTAAGCCCTTATCGAAACGAATACTCTTTATCCTAGGAAATCGTAATGCAAATCCACTATCATGCCTATCACTTTTTTGTATTGTATCAAAAGCAACTTCTAAAATTATTTCCGGCTTTACTAGTATTCTATTACCCTTATCTTCTACTGTAATTTCTCTTAACCTTTTGGTCATTTCATCAATCTCTTTATCGGTCAGTCCAGAATATGCTTTTCATATTAAATATTCTATCTGAAAATAGCCTATATCATCTAGTTTATATTATTAGGTTAATAGATTAATTAATCAATTAATTAAAAAAATAGTTCAATTTGTAAATCTTATTTATATTTACTTATTTGAACTATATTGTCTAAGAATTTAATATGATTCTGTCTGGAGTTCTTTTGACTGAAAAACCAGACTAGAGGACATGTATATAGTGATAATATATACATGAGCCTCAATGAACCTCCTCTTCTTTTGTTGTTTTTGTTGTTGTTGTTCTTTAACTGCTTTAAGTATAGTATTACATAAGCAAATTTTTCAAAAAAGAGAAAAGGATACAAATCATACTTAAATAGATTTTTTACGTTTAATCTATACAATGATTACTAAATCCATAGCCATAATCGATGATGATCCAGATTTATTAAATATATTTAGCGAGGCTTTAAAGATAAGTGGCTATGATGTTTCTAGTTTCTCTGATCCGCTTTTGGCATATGAGCATATAAAGGAAAATTCAGATAAATACTCATTATTAATTATCGATGATAAAATGCCCAACGTAAATGGGTTATTTATGGGAACCAAACTCTTAGAAATAAATCCAAAACTAAATGTAATCATAATGAGTGATTATTTTGCTAACTTGAAATGTAATTATAAATTCAACATTCTCAAAAAACGTGTATCGATATCTAAATTAATTGATGCCGTGAATGAAAGTATATTAAAATCTTTTTTATATGATAACAAATTCTATAATTCTCTATAGTAATTAGTAAAAGCCATAGCCTCCTAATGAATCCATTATAACAATATTAGTAGAAGGTCATTGTATTATTATGCTATATAGTATATGTCTAACCTATCTATCTTTTGTCTTTCTTTGGACTTAACGACAAGATATGATATCGGATACAGAAAACTGTTATACATATTATATAATACTTGAAGACAATTTAACTATTGTTGTAGTAGTCTTGAATAATCTTAGGATTATTTATTAATTTATTAACAAATTAGGATTTATTTTGCTAATTGCTTTCTTTGTCTCTTTAAATATTATTTCTCCAACATAGGAGTCTATTCCTAGTTTTTCTGCAATATCTGAAGGTTCACTATCTAATATTTTTTCAACTGTAAAACCAGCATCTTGTAAAATCTCTATTAATCCCTTTGGAATCTCTACTAGTTCTATTCTTTGATCTTTCCTTTTTGCTATATTTTGTAGATGGTAATGATTATGATAATTGTGAAGATGAAGATTATGATAAATTGGATCTGTTTTTGGAGGAATTATTATTGATTTATTACTATGTTTACTATTATAATTAATTTTCATTGTAGTATATATGGGTTTTAAGATTTATAACAACTGTATATTATTTCTATATAGATTTCTATTTTTTACCATGAGAATAAATAAAAAACCATAGCCCTCTATGAGTACAACTGGCTAGTAGGTGAGACTATGGCATTTGATTGGGTAGTATGTTTATGTTTCTATTACTAAACTTTTGATAATAAATTATTTAATAATTGAATACAATTTATTGGTAAAAGAAGCCATAACCTTCTAAGGAGTCTAGATACCATAACAATAGAAGGCTATGGCAATTGCAGAAGCATTCTGTGGATATTGTTGGTGCAGTCAATGCAGGATAGTTGAAAAAGGGATATTATTGTTAAATAGATGCCAAGACAAAGATTTTACTCAATTATCTCAACATCTAAGCAGTATTTGAGATTTACATCTCTCCTTCTGCATTATTAAAATAGTAAATAAAATATTTAACAATTATAGTTTATTGGGTATAAGTAGAAGAATCATAGCCCTCTAAAAACAGATCCAGAGAAGCATAGGATGGCTATGAGGATGTTGGAAACATGTTTGTTGTATTTGGTTCGGTTGTATATGCACATTGCTAATTATGCTATTTAAAAATTGTGGAAAATTTAATTGATTAATTAGTAAACAAAAGAAGAAAACGAAGAAGAAGAAGAATTAGAAGAGGAAAGAGGAGGAGAAGATATTGTGGTTGTTGTTGTTATAGGTGGAATATATTCCACAATAACTTTAGCAGGATATGTATTAATCTCAAATTTTACCGTTATCAATTCTTGTAGTTCCGGACCAGCATAAAATTCATTTAACTGTTTTTCTAAATCTTCCAAGTTACTAGAATAAAATATTTTGATACGGTTCTTTATTGCCAATATATACTCTCTCTATATATCTCTATGATCATCACCTATTTCTAAATTATAATCTAATTCTTCTATCTCTTTTTTATTCTACTAATCTAATTTAATAAATTCATGTACGATTCTTGTTGTTGTTTCTTTCTATTATTATTTTTCACAATCTCTATTACCTGGACTTTATATATTTTTGTTGGTTAACAAGTGTCCAAATACTCGACAGAATTGAGAGATAGATATAAAACGAGTTTTTTTGTTGTATGTTGTTAGATCTGTAAAAAACTTGTTATTAAAATATTTTTATTATTGGGACTGTTATAAAGTATCATCAGAGTGAAGTAGGGAAAGTATATGAAGCATCGTTCAGTTATTACAATTCCTTGTTTTTTTGTGATAACACTGGTCTATGCAATCTCTACAACTACTAATGCTACCGCTATTGCTA
>CAWIYT010000150.1:0-48876 GCA_963840085.1 uncultured Nitrososphaerales archaeon | reverse complement strand
TAGATATAAAGAATGACAAAAAGGACTCTTCTATTGAATCTATATTACTTTCAATAGTTTCAACTTTAGTTAAACATAACGGACCTGAGATTTCTTCTAAAATTATCTGGAATGAATTAATGGAAGAGATTCCTGGCATATTGAATGAAAAGAATCCTAACGAATACCATACAAATGCATTATGGATATATACAGAACAACAACGATCAAATTATCTTGGTGATTCATTTGGAGGAAGAAGAAAGCACAAAAAAACTGGGCAATGTTTGAATCTCAATCGTAAGTAATTGAAAGAATGATGAAAGAAGACAAAACAAAGATAACAATTAGCGAATCAATAAAAAAGAAGGTCAAGGGGTGAATACAGTGTAGGCTCCTGACAGAGGGGGCTCTATAAAATTAGAAGAAAAAAATAACGATTTTACTACTAATACGACTACTACTAATAATACCGAAATATTAAATCAAACTTCTGAAATACAAAATAATTTAAAAGAAAAAGAAAATACTACTACTAATACTACAATTATACTAGATTGTATTACTGCTGAAATACAACAAAACTCAAAAATAACAACAGCATCAACAGATGAAGAAAATAACAGAATTAATAAGGTAGCCCCTTTCCTCAGATGCCTTCACACCCTTCACCTATTCACCTTCCACTGATAATGAGCCAGTAGTAGAAGAAGTAAAGGGATTTCGATTGTCTCCAAACGGTCCAATTCATTACCAAAAAGCCGAAGAGTAATCTTAGTCCTGAAAATGATTCCATACCAACAACACCAACAGCAACAACACCAACAGCAGCAAATAATTTCACAATTCCCACCATCATCAAATGGCACTACCTATGAGGACAAATGGCACTACCTATGAGGAAATAGAAAATGGTATTGATTTTATTTTATCACATTTAAAAGAGCCAATAATATTTCCAAGAAAAATATCAACTCAAAAGTCAGAGCATAAACAGTTTGAAGTAAAAGATAAGGAAGGTATTATCAAGTCATTTAAATATTCTAATTTTATAGATTGTAAAATTAATGCTTTCCTATTTGAAAGAAAATTATACAAAATGGACACCCAAACCTTTTGTTCATTGATTTAAATCTCAAGATTTTAAATCTAAAAAAGCCCTGAAAATAGCATTAAGCAAAACTCTTCAAAAATATCAAAGAAAAACTTGGTAATAATGCACAACCAACAAGTCATATGGAGCGGAAATGGCTGCCATATTATACAGCCAGTAGAATGCACAATGATTTTAGAAAATATACAACAATTTCAGAAATTTGATAATCCCTCACAAGAATTTTTAAGATTTGCTAAGGATTTCTTTTCAAATGGTAAAGCAGATAAAGTACAATATACCATCATTTAAATCCTGCCTATTAAGAGTCCCACATTAATTTAATGCAAAATGTATTACTAAAGATGAAAGTTTTGAGAATTCCAAAGTGAAAATTATTCAGAAATGGAATGGTTATAGACCTTCAATTGTTGCTAGTGAAATTTTATATGATTTTCAAACATATTTGATACAAAAAAAGATTGATGATTACAATTACAGACAAAAAATAATGATGCAAAAACAGCAGCAGAGGAAGGCGGAATAATCAACATAATAATTATCCGAATGCCTACTACTATTATTATAAGTGGATAGATCAAAAAATACTTGTACATCCATTTGAAGACTATAGAAAAATAATAGTTAAATTCATTTTAGCACCTTACCTTATAAATATCAAAAAGTTGTCTTATCAGGAATCTTATCAAATAATTAGAAAGTGGCTTGACAAGTGTGACACTTTAAAAGAGTTAAATCGTAGTTGTAAATTTGATTCTAGGATAGCATATGCTCTTAAAATTGCAAGCAATAAAAGAATAGGACCAATGAGTCTTTATAGAATCAAAACAGATAGTAAATATAGTAATTGTACCTGTTATTATTACAAAAATAATAACAACTATGATTTATTCAGAAAAATTATCTGAATAATGTTCCAGAAGAAATTGACGGGTATTTTATCTTAAACAAAATGTCGTTGTCTTTTCATGCTGCTGCTGTTTATGTAAGAGGAGAAGGAAGCGGCTAATGATATTTTGATTATCAAATCATGTTTACTACTATCTGAAAGACAATTTGATGAGGATACGGATATAGAGGAATCAGAAGAATAGAATCAAGTGACCAGAACAATGCTCTACGATATAGCAAATGCGTTGAATGAACATGTTGCGGACCTCCGAAAGGATGGAACTTGGAACAAAAAGAGAAAGAACAAGGAAAAATTTGACAAGTTAAAGAAATTAAGGAGTGAAGCAGAGGACAAAAGTAGTGTTTGAAAGATGCAATACAAAGCCAAAAGGATGGGGGCACTTGAAAGATAAAAAAGTTACAGAACAATATTATGGAACACGAGCATGAAACGTTTCATGGAATAGTTCTAGAAGAATGTTCTATTATTTATCTATGAACCGGATGCATATGGATTTGTTACCTATGAATGATGATGTATCTGGTTTATTTTTTATGTCGGTGATAGGTGCTTGTGGAGAACTTAATGGCAACAATCCCAGTTCTCTAGCCATTGTTTGCAGGTTGATGAGTTTCTCATGATATTCCTTGGTATGTGCGTCCGCTATGGTCACATCATCATTTAAGGCTTCTAGTTTTATTTCTGGCTTGCCCGTTATCTCATCCGCTTTTGGTCCCATAAACTCATATACGTCCTTGACCAAATTGATGTAACTTTTCCTCCTGTCCCTTCGTTTTCTCTGCCACCTTGGCACCCTCCTCCAGCACTGGAATAACGTAGTTCTCGATGAATGTGCCTGCTTTTTGTACTGTTTTGCGCTCGCTGTGTTTCATTGAGCCCTTCACTTTTACGAAATGGCAGCACCCATTCCCGAAACCGTGGAGACGGTGATCACTATTGTTTGAATAAGTTGAGCGCCAGAATTCAATGTTGAGTCAGTAGTTGCTTGCATTAAGAAATGTTCGAATACCATGTTTATCTATCTATAAGTTTCTAAATTGATATGTATGATTCTAAAAAAAGTAGTAGTTAGTAATTAAGCATTTGATTTTGTTTTGTCTGTGTCCGATGTCTTGGACATTAGCGCTATCTTGTCGTATACTCAGGTCTACCATGCTGTTGGAAACGGAGAAAATGGAATAACAAAAACTGAAACCAATTGATGCCGCTGCTCATTACTAAAGTTATGCCGATGAATTTAAGTTCTAACTCAGACACTACCAGTATTATTGCTACTAGACCGCCAACGATGGAAATGATGAAAGTAGTCAAATAAGATTTTGAGAATGATGGTGCTGGTTCTGGTATTGGTAGTGATGGCAACGGCAAGAAGCAGAAACTACAATATGGTTCGTTAAACGCTTTACAGATGAAGAAAATGCTGCTAAAAAAGATGATGAAGAAGAGTTTGATCCAAATTTTAATATCCTTGTTTATGGACAAGGTGGACACTCTGGACACCCTGTTATTCAGTAAAAATAAAAATAAAAATATTTTTTTTGTGTTAATTGGTCTTTACTGCAAATATAATACATCTACTTCAAAATCAATAAAATTTTTTTTTCAATCGATTTTGAGGGTGTCCACCCTGTGCCACCCTTGTCCGGTACTATGAACAGTAAAGGAAGAAGAGGAAACTTTGAAAAATGACTCTAGATAAAAATAAAGAACTTAATTCGGAATATGCAGGTTTAGAATCTTTTTTTCCTTTATTATATAATGATTCAGAATTAAAAGAACGTAATGCTCAAGTAAAACAAAAGAGCAAACCTGGGAGAAAGGGAACCATAATAAATAAGACAATTCTAATTCAAAGACGTTACTTCTAATTCAGATATTTGGATATGCAATAATTCTACCTTCACTGGGGATAGATGGTTTATGGAAAAACATCCATGCAAACAGAATGTAACTAATAATTTCGCAAAAAGTAGCACAACCTTTTCAGGAGTAGTATTGCAGAGACATTTAATGACCTTTACTAAGTCAAGTGTCATTACAAATGTCGTTAAACCATCTTCCAAATCTCTTATCCAGATATTCTGATATTGCATCTTTTTGTTCTTCTATATTAGTATAGAATCTGTTTGCACATACATCTGATTTTATCTTCTGATTTACTTTTCTTTCATTTGGATTCAGGTATGGAGCCCTCTTTGGAAGATGTATTACAGTGAGCCAACAGTCTTCTTTCTGTCTATTGATATATTCTCTCGTAATTTTGCTTATATGATATGATGCATTATCCCATACAAGTACAATTCTTTTCCAACCATTATTTTTCATTACATACCTGAGATTCTCTAAGATGGTGTATCGTATTTGTGGAATTTAATCTATCATAGAATTCATACATCAGATTCTGTTCAGGCCATAGCATGGATATGTACATTGAGAATCTCTTTCTACTGCCATTATGTCTAATTTTTTGTTGTTCACCTTCAAAACTCATTGACTTTCTTATACATGGTTTCTGTGTTACTATGGTTTCATCCTCAAATACAAGCATCACTTCCTTTTTTTGAGTGCTGATGCTACTTGTTTTTGTAGTTCTTTACCTGTTTCTTTCCCTCGTCATAATCAGCTCCATGTTCAAGTTCCAGTTTAGGTCTTTTGCATCTAATACCCATATCTTTCAATACCCTTTGAAGGTGTCTGAAACTGATTGGAATGTCAAGTTCTTCTGTAAGACATTTTGCAAGTGACCTCAGACTCCAGGTGTTTCTGATATAACCAAAAATATTGGGATCGTTAAAAAGTACCAGAAAGCATAATCTCCCTGTTTTCGTCTGTTATACGGGATTTTGTACTGATTGGTTTCCTAATCTCTAATCCTTTTGTTCCCATCTGAAAATATGCTGATATCCATCTTTGGACTGTTCTGATACTGACACCATGTTCCTTTGCAATGTCTTCAAAAGTTCTACCATTGCTTTTCTGGATTACTGCCAGTAACCTGCGATAATGTCTCTTGTCTGTAGTAGTATTTTTCATCAAGATTTTTTACCTTTAATCGATCAATCAAAAGAAAGAATCTAGGCAGGTCATCATTGTTGTTGTCATAGTCTGGAGGAATAATTATAATTATCTTCCAACCACATACTGTTTATCTCTTTCTACTACGTTAGTTCAGGCTACGAAACTTGTATAATTAACTTTGTTCTTCAAGTATTAAATAAAATATAAAGTAGTAAATTCTATGAGTTCTAATAATATTGAATGGAATGATGTTATTAAAAAGGAAGCAAGAGGTATTAATGATGAGGATTTAGGTGAAGTACAAGAAGTTCAAGGTAACTATATACTTGTACAAAAAGGAATGATTAACAGAGAAAAGTTTTACATTCCAAAAGATCAAGCCGAAAGTTATGATGGAGATGTATTAAGATTTAGATTTTCTGAGCAGGATTTAAGTCAATTTCAGCGTGAACCACCAAATATATATGGTGAGAATAGTATGCAAGAACAAAAAACAAGTCAGGCAACAAAAACTGAAACTGAGCAAGAAGAAAATATACCATTAACAGAAGAAAGATTAGATGTCTCTAAAAGGATAGAAGAAAATCAAGCAACAATTACTAAAAAACCAATCAAAGAAACTAAAACAGTAGAAGTTCCTTTAACACGAGAAGAAGTAAGTATTGAGAAGATCTCCAAGTAGTGATGGTGGTAGTGGTAATAATGAAACAGAAGCACAAAGTCCTCTTATACAATCACCCCAAGAAATAAAAATACCATTAAAGAAAGAGGAACCCAAAGTTACAAAAAAACCATATGTTAAAGAAGTTGCAGTAAAAAAGAAGGCTAAAACAAACAAGAAAAAAGTAACTAAAGATGTAACATCCGAAAAACTAGATACATCAAATATAGATAAATAATAAGTCAAATAAAATTTTTATTTATTTTATAATTTTATATTACTAGACTATACTGACTGCTATAAATAATTAATAAATAATTACAACAAGATTTATTGTTCTTATCTAAATCCAAAAAGAAGTGCCTTTATGTACATTCAGGCTATGATAATTTAAAAATTTCTAGCATTATTTAAGCCTCTAGAAGAATAGTATCTAAAGTCATAAATAGTATAGCCTTTAGATATTCAAAACACACCGAACATCTAAAGAGACGGTAGACAAAAAATCCACAAAAAACATTATAGGGGAATTGAGCAGCAGCCATTCTCATCACACACACATACTACCATAGCCTTCTACATTGCTTGGCTCTCATTAGAGGGCTATGGTTGTTTCTTCTTCTATTACCAATAATTTATCTTAAATTATTAAATAGTATAATTACAGGTAGAGGGTACAAGTATAGGCAAATCATCACCACACAGCCATAGCCTCCTATCTGTCTTTGTTCCTAATATAGAGGGCTATGGCTATTATTAATAATAATAAGGTAATTTGCTCTAAATCACTAAATAATTTGTTGATGTTATATTATGTAACTACAGAAAAAAATTGTCTAATTGTCTCCTATGACCATAGCCTTCTCTATCCTATGACCATGCCTTTTATCCTGTAGTTGCCCACTATATAGGGATGGCTATGGCTTCTTTTACAAATTATTGTAAAGGATTATAGAATTTGTCATCATATAAAAAAGATTTTGATATACTTTCATCTACGGTATTAATTAATTTAGATATCGATACATGCTTTTTAAGAATATTAAATTTATAATTACATTTCAAGTCAGCAAAATCACTCATTATGATTACATTTAGTTTTGGATTTATTTCTAAGAGTTTCGTTCCCATAAATAACCCATTTACATTGGGCATTTTATCATCTATAATTAGTAATGAGTATTTATCTGAATTTTCCTTTATATGCTCATATGCCAAAAGTGGATCAGTGAAACTAGAAACATCATAGCCACTTATCTTTAAAGCCTCGCTAAATATATTTAATAAATCTGGATCATCATCGATTATGGCTATGGATTTAGGAATCATAGTATAGATTAAACGTGAAAAATCTATTTAAGTATGATTTGTATGTATTCTCATTTCTCTTTTTTTGAAAATTTTGCTTATACAATCTAACTTAAAGCAGTTAAAGAACAAACCAACAAAAACATCAAGAATTTATCTGAAAAATAATAAAAAACATATTTAATAATCTTTAGATTACTATAATAATTAAATCATGTAAGCGGGTCCATATTAGAGATATTCAGACATATACTTGTATACCATAGACTTCTACATTGTTGTTGACATAGTAGGCTGTGGCTTGATTCTACCAATAAAAAGCAAAGGTTAGACACGGATCCGTGTATCACACCTTTAGGCCCATTATTCGAGAAACGATTTGCGGCCCAAAATCTACGATCAATAAAAATAAATTATTTTTTATACCTATCTATTATTTGCTACTACAGTTTCAAAACGATATCATTTGGGTGTTATATATGGTAGCCTCTGTATGACACCCAAAATCCCTTTAAGTTACTTTTACCTTATAACATCTATTGCCTCTAAAAGATTTGTGGAAAAGGTTTAGAAAAAGGAAGAAAAAGACTGAAAATCCTAACCCTGAGGATAAACCAATTGAAAACGCATAAAGTCAAAATAATTATTTATTGAAAAATATATCATTTTATTTCTTCTCGTTCTAAATGTTTTAAGAAGGATTTATACTCAACATTTAATCTTTTTTCCAATTCCTTTAATTTTTCAATACTGTTGAAGATTTGATTGACCATCAAAAATCAGAGAACAACAAGATCAAATAGAATGAAATAAAGAGTTCATAGATGGTTAATTGATTATATATTATTTCTACCATTTATCTATATGGCAACTGAACCAATTGTAGATCCGTTTATGATTATGATTGCTATTTCTGGATTTTTCTCTGTAACTGTATTAGTATCCTCACTTTTAACAATTAGAAAGAAAAAAATAAAAAAGGAAGACATACTAGAAAATAATATTTAAATTTAATTCTCCTCTTCTAAATTGTTTATTCTTTTGTAAGATTTCCATTCTTCAATTCTTTTGCAAAATGAACATAATCACCTTCAAGAACTGCTATAATCGTATCATGACCACCTCCATCTTTATCTTTTAAATATCTTTTTATTTCATCTTCATTTTCATAATCATTTAGTGTTGTAAAAGATATATTATTACTATCATTAGAAGTATTAGAAGAACTGATTTTTTCTGGAATTTCTGTTCTTTGTATAACTATTTTTTACGTTTGGCTAATTTTTCTCTAAGGGCTTGTTCAAGAAATTCAGTAGCAGTAATACCTAAATCTATCGCTGCCTTCTTTACTTCTTTCCATAATTCTTGGTCTACGTTAATACTTGTAGGCCCACGCTTTGCTATCATATCAAAGTCTTTCACTATTTCACTATTTATCATTGCTGTTATACTGTTATATAGTAATAGAATATTCTATTTAACTATATAACTATACTACTATATAGCGTAATATTTATTAAAGTCAATAGAGTTATAGTCATATAGAGATATAACTATGAAAACAAAAATAATAAAATGTAGAAATTGTTCCTATCGATTTGATGCAGAAAAAGAAGGTAATTCAAGAAAAAGAAAATGTGGAATGTGTTGCGTTGGTGATTCTTATTCTGTAAGGTCAAAGAAAGAATATGAAAGAAATTTGTTGTTTGCAATGATTGAATCACAACAACAATAGCAAGGTTGAAAACAAAAAGAATTAAACTATACTAAAAAACATAAAATTTAATTAATATTTTTTGGCTTACACAAATTCGGATTGTAACTAATAACAACAGATAGATTGCTTTTAGAATTAGTATTCAAATTTGATAAATTTATTTATCAGATTATACCTATTATTATACACGGCATTACTATCAGTTCTCTATAGTGGTATAGTTTCAGAAAGGTATTTCATGCCATTGTATGCCTTGTGTTCTTTCATTGTTATTACTAATTGTCATTATAGAGAATGATAGTAATAGTAGTAGTAGATGAAGTTTTTATCATGCAACAAGTTGAAATTGAAATCCTTTTTCAATAAGTAATGTATTTTCCAAGAATTGAATATACCATTAAATTAAAGTTATTTAGAAGCGATTACCATATAGTTACAGTAAAATTGATAAATAAAATTTTTAGATCAGCATAAATATATTATTTTTAAATCATCTGTAATGAGTAAAACACTAATTATATATATATTAGCAACACTAATCGCATTTTCAAGCCTTACAACAATAACAATGCAACCTATAGACATAAGCGCTCAAACTCAACCAATTATCCCTCAACAACAATCACCACTACAAACACAACAACAAGGGTCACAACAACAACCATTAACAATAAGCCCATCATGCGGTCAAGTAATAACACAAAATGTTATATTAACTTCTAACCTGAACTGTGCAGATAGTGATGGTCTTATAGTTGGTGCAAGTGATATTGTCATAGATCTTAATGGACATACAATTTCTGGTCCAGATGTAGATAGCCAAGAAAAAACTTCCAGTAAAGTAGGAGTCATGATACCAAATATGAATAATGTTGTAGTCCAGGATGGTACTATTCAGGGATTTCAAGCAGGTATTTTATTGACAGGTTCTCAAAATGTTGAATTAAGCAGCATAGTTTCTAAAGATAACCAAATAGGAGCATTCAGTACTGGTGCAAATATAGTTAATGCACACTTGTCCATACTTATGAATAACCAAATTGGATTTGCAGGGCACTCCACACAACAAGCCACTATAGAGAATAACATACTTTATCAAAATACTTTGGCAGGAATAACATTAGTTAACTCCGATGATGATGTACTTGCTTTGAATTCTATTACTGAATCTGGAAATGGTATTTATGTAGACAATCAAAGTAACAATAACAATGTTAACAATAACAATATTCTTTTGAATACAATTGACTTAAACAATGCTAATGGGTTACCAGTAAATACAAATGGCAACATGTATGACCAAAATAACTGTATGACTTCAAATCCAAGTGGTATATGTATAGGTAAGTAAATTAGAAAAAGTTTCCATCCTTATTATTATTAATATTTAAGAAGACATATGGAAACATTTTTGCAGAAAGTCTTAAATATACATAATCATCAAATCATTTTTTATCATGATAAACAAAAAATACAATTACAATAAATATCTATATCTTTTTATTGCTATCTTTTTTACAGTCAGTATTTTGTACATTTCTAATTCTTATGACTCAGCATTCGCTAAAAAAAATGATGAAGGTAGTAGTAGTAATAATAATAAAGACCAACTTGTGGTTAAAACCCGTATTCATTTAGATAATATAGACAATATAGAAAAAACAAAATTTGTTAGAATTACTGGTTTTATAAATGGTCAAGAAGTTAAAAAAGATATTCCTATTTCCTCAATAGATAAAACTAAGAAAACACTAAATGTTGACTTAAAACTAGATAGTAAAACTGACATAGTAAATGCAGAAAGCCCAGATGAATTCTTTGTATGTGCTTATCCAGTTGGCGATATACAGAAAGATCAGAATTCTATTACAAAATTTGATTGTAATGAGGGAGACCTACAAGATGTAGGAACACCGACAGTAGCCAATCTATTTAGAAATAGTTCTCAAGTCTATGCAAAAAGCCAAGGAGTTCATCAACATGCAAACCTAAATCAAATGAATGGTAATTCAGCAAATAATGGTGTAGTTAAAATTAAAATTTATGCTCCGTTAGCAGATAAGAAAGATACTAAAAAGTTGATAATTGGTGTTGCATTAAAGGGTCAAATACAATCTCAAGTTATAGAAGATGTTCAAGCAGAACTTGATAAAAGTAAAGATAGTACAATAAAGAGAATATTTACCTTTGATAGAAATACTGACTTAGGCCCAATACAAGTTGGTGATAGGTATCATTCTTGTGTTGCTGGTGAAGATTTGCGACCACCAGAAGGTTCTGAATGTGAAAAGAGGATTATAAAGAATCTTGATTCAGTTAGTGGGTTGTATGTTAGATAAAAAATAATTAAATCATACATGTAGGATAATAACTTTTATTTTTTATAATGGAGATCTACTTTTAACTATCTTTTATTTATGATATGTTATTGCTCTAATAACTTATTTGAGCAGTATCTAATAGTTCAAAGACATGATAAATTATATCTATAGAATATTACACTCTATTAAAATATTCTAAAACCTTCTTTTTTGTACCATGTCAGTACCATCTTCAAAAATATCTTTTGGAATAATCTTTTTTGTAATGATATTTGTTATTACTGTGCATTTGACAATTTTAGATTTTAAATCTGTCAATGCACAAAAAGGATCAGAAATTGTTGAAATAAAAAAAGCAAATCTTGATGAAAAAGATAAATTAGTTATTGTGTCTAATATTAACCTTCAAAATATACCAAAAACAGGAATCCTCAAGGTAGTTGGTGTTATCAATGGGGAAGGCTTTGTTAAAAATATTCCTTTAGATGAATTAGATAAAACTACCAAGAAGTTAAAAGTTAATTTTGTAATGAATAAAGATAACGAATTTGTTAGTGTTGGTACACCAGATGAATTCTTTGTTTGTGCCTATCATTTTACAAATACTAACAACAATAACAACAATGATTATAATAAAATAAACTCGATCAATTTTGATGACCAATATAATACACCCTCTATGAAGTATTTTGACTGTAATGAAGGAGATATTAAATCTACTACTACACCAACACAGGTAAATTTATTTAATCCAAACTCTCTTGTTTACGATAAAAGTGCCTATTATTATAATATGCACTCTCATCCATCTCAAGAAACATCATTTGCTACTATGGGTGATGATTCTACTACTACTAACTTTCTCTCATCAAATAATAACGTAAAACAAGATTATAGTAATAAAAACACAATTAATACTAAAGAAGATGTCGATAGTAATAATAGTAACAAACCAGTTAAAGTAAAAATAATAGTTCCAATGGAAGATAGAAAGAATGCTGAAAAAATAAAGATTATGGCAATGCTAAAAGGCGAAATAAAATCTGAAGTTATAGAAGATGTACAAAAAGAATTTGCCAAGATTAGAGGATATACAATCGAAAGAATATTTGCTTTTGATAGGAATACCGATATGGGACCAATACAAGTTGGAGACAGATTTCATGCATGTGTAATAGGACAAGATTTGAATCCACCTGAAGGAAGTGAATGTGAAAAGAGATTAATTAAAAATTTGGATAGACCCAATCCATTAGCAGTACGCTAGATATATTGAGAGCCAGATTCGAATACCATAGTCTTTTACTTATTATGGAGGGCTATGGCTTTTACAAATTATTCTTTCACAATCTTATTCATATTGAATAATGCAAAGTGAATTATCACATTTATAAGATAATATTATTTCCTTTTACCAAATGATAGATGAAAAAATCGGAATTATTACTATTCATAATGTAAGTCCATCTTGTTCTCAAAAACTACAAATAATTACAAATGAACTTGATAAACTAAAAGTCAAATATAATATAAGTATCATTCCATTCTATGATAAGAAATATAACGTTAAAGATGACATTGCTTTTTGTAATCAAATTTCATTATTAGTACAATCAAAAGATACCGTAGTAGAACTTACTTTACATGGACTATATCATCAATTAGATGGAAAGTTAGAGGATTTTGATTTACAATCTAAAGAACAAAAAAAGAATGAAATCCAACAAGGTTTAGATATTTTATCTTCAGCTAAACTTCCTACACCTTCAACATTTATACCACCAGCATGGCATTTGAGTCGTCAAGCCATAGAAGCTTTAAAAGATTTGAAATTTGATGTAGCAGAGTCAATGTCTGATTTAGAATTTATTCAAAAAGGAAAGAAATACCTCATTTCTCCAGTTTTGAATTGGGATAAATTCGGGAACAAAGAGAAAAATAAAGAAACCTTAAATCAAAATAAAACAGAATTCTATACTCATTTATTTAATATTGGCGGTGAATCATATGGATTATTTAGAATGGCCATCCATCCTCCTCATGACCCTGATGGAGCACTGGCAGACCAGATTAAAATGATAAAATTTCTAAGAGAAAAAGAGGATTACAAGTTTATAAATTATTGTGATTTACTTAAAATCGAAGAATCCTACTAATAACTCGTTTGCAAAAATCTTGTCAAAATTAATAACTATTCACTTTCTATATGTTGTCATAGTATTTTGGTAATCATACGTGAAATAGAATATGAAGACATAGATAAAGGAGGATTTTTAGAAGTTTTAGAAAATTTACTCTCATCCGAAATTGATAATAAAAATGCTAAAAATATATTAAAAAAGATAAAATCAAATCCATTACATAAAATATTTGTTGCACAAAATGATATAAATGACAAAATAGTTGGAACTACCACCTTATTTATTGAACCAAAATTTATCAATAAAGGTATGCAAGTTGGATATATAGAAGATGTATCTGTAAGAAAAGGATATGAGAGACTAGGAATTGGTTTTAAACTGGTAAATTATGCTACTAACTATGCCGTTTCAAAAGAAGGCTGTAATAAAATATTGTTATATTGTTCCGAAAAAAATAGGACGTTTTATGAAAAATTAGGATACAAATTAACTAATGATACATGTGTTATGAAGTTTGAATCTTGACTTTAACGATGGATTTGTTCATCTAGATTATTTTTATAATTCTTGTTTCTTAACTTATTTATTTCATTCATCTCGAAAAAGCTAATTCTCAAAAAGTATAGGTCCTATTTAAGGCCTACTATAAGAAAAAATATTTATTAACTACACCTATTGAAATTTCATTGTTGCTATAATTAAGACATAGAGAAATTAAGGTATTAATGTTTAACATGATTAATCATGGTGAAAAGTGCAGCATATTTTGTAGCAATCTCTGCAATTTTCTTACTTTTATGATCGCTTCCTATAATTATTACATCGTTATTTTCAGGATGTAAGTTTTCAATTAGTTTTTTTTGTATCTGTGGCTCTTTAATTAATGCATTAAAATTTGTTCTAGGAATTAAAAAAATACCATTCCGAAATATCAGTGTAGTAGCTCCTATTGCTCCTGCTTTAATAGCTATGTCTCTTTGCTCTATTCCAGATTTTATTGCATCTGCCATATTTTTTACTAATACAACATAATTGAATTTACCAATTGTTATAGAACTCTTTTGTATATCAGTTTCATTAGGAATACAAGACAATATCTGTGAGATAATTTTTTCTCCTTTTTCAGTTAAAATTGTACCTGCATTGCTAGTTTTTATCATATTTGTCATTTTAAGATGTTTGATTAAAGTTTTAATAGATCCATCTCCTAAAGATAGCTCTTTGCGAAGTAAGTCTCTGCTTATGTGTCCATTTATTTTTGCCAGTTGTAAAGCTTTGAATATATGAACTATATTAAATGAAAGTTGTCTCGATAGTGTATATGTATCAACAACCTTTTCCAATAGTTTAACATAGGTATGCATTAGTAAATTTAAGATAATATACGACTTGGTTGTATGTAAATGTATTCTATCGCATCTGTTGGATATTCTAGACAACCCTTTATATATTAGTAATTTATTAAGAATCAATAATAATGTCTTTTCGAAAACAAATACAGATCTCAGAAACTAAAATTCCTAAAGCTGCTATAGGATTATTGATATTCATATTAGTATTTGGTTTATTTATTGTAGGATATGATCAAGGTCAGCTCTTTAGTCTTATTCAAGGAGAACAAGCATACAAAGATCTTTGGATTCATGAATTCTCACATGATATGAGGCATGCTGCAGGATTTCCCTGTCATTAACTTTATAGTTTTGTGATAATTATGGATAGTTTATCTTTTCTTATTGTCTCTCTAATTTCGGGTGCTATTGCCGGAACAGTTTTAGGCCTTATCAATCTTGTAATAGTAGAGCCTTATTTAGATAGGGCAATAGGAATAGAAGTACAAAATGCAATAGATGATGGAAAGAAAGTAAATCCTGAGAAACATAATAACTATCGTCTTTGGCAAAAAGGTGGAGAAGTTGCTGCCGGAACTATATTAGGAATGACATTTGGATCTTTATTAGGAATAGTATTTGTTTTTGGCAGAAGAATTATTTCTGGTTCCAATATAAAGAAAGCTCTTGTATTATCAGGAGTAATATGGTTAGTTATCTTTATGATTCCGGCAATCAAATATCCTGCAAATCCTCCAACAATAGGAGATCCTGATACAATACACTATAGACAATTTTTGTTTATTTCATTTATTTTAATATCTGGTTTTACTGCATTAGGACTTTCAATAATTTATACAAAGATAAAATCTAGAGTATCGATAAAATTCTTGATAGTTTCTATTATTTATACAATAGTAATGATAGGAGTCTTCATAGTTACTCCTCCAAATCCTGATGTGATCACTGCTCCAACAGATTTAGTAAATGGATTTAGAATAATGAGTATGTTGACAATGACAGTTTTCTGGATTATTTTGGGAATAACATTTGGGCTGATATGGGAAAAATTAAAGCCACATGAAACAGCTCAATTCAAAACTGTTTAAATTTTTTTAAATCATAGAATAACAAACCCTATATGATTCAATATATATACATAATTTTTTTTCTTTTTGTAAATTAACTTTTGACTGTGAATGGGAATAAAATATAATTTTTTATTTTGATTACTCTATCTTCTTTTTCTTTACATTATATGTTTTCCATTCAGAAAATTGAACATCATCAATTTCTTTATCCTTGCAGTTATATAACCATCTGAAAAAGTATTTTATTCTTCCAAGATAATCATTCCACGTAGTAATCCAATATTTATCTGGGTCCTCTTCACTATTCTTTATCTTTGTATCCAAAAATGAAATAATTTGACTTTACTTTTTATTTGATGAAATGAAATTGATGGTTGAGAAATTTACTATAAGCTATTATTGCTTTCAAGTTGTTATTTTGATATCTTTTCGAAGTATCAATTCTTTTCATAAACTCGTATAATTTCAATAATAATTGCTTGTTTTCTAAATTGAGAACATCTCTTTCAATGTTGTTAATTGTTGTAGATAGCTTATCTGTCGTCTTTCTTGAACCTCCTCTTTTCTATGGTTATTATATCCTTAAAACATGTATATGAACCCGAATACATAACGGGCCCGTCGGGAGTAATACCGATAGAGCTGCGAAAATAAGAGTCTAAAAGTATAGTAATAATAAAGATTTAAGATTATTTAAGTAACAATTTCTAAGAGTAAATTATTAATTTATTAAAAAATAAAAAAAGAAATTGTTTTTAATAGCTATAATTATTCGATCGATAAAAATTCTAATAAAAATTCAGCAAATAATGAAAGATGAATTGTAAAGAATTCTAATAAATCAATAAGCCAAAAATGACTTTGACTTTAATATATAATAAATATCATTAACTACAAACTATACTGGCATATCCTGTTATTTAATTTGTCCCAAATGGATCTGTCTAAAATTCCATATACTATCAGCAGAAGATGATAAAATAGTATTAGAAATGGTTAAAGGTTCACATGCTAGTAATTTTAAGATGGAACCCAGATAATAAATTAACTATATTCCTACTACAAGTTCTTGTAATTTAATATCTAATATTATCAACTAGTGATCACCTTTATCTATTCTCTAATCAGTTATTCGTTGTAGAAATGTTAATTGACAATAATTCTTTTATCAAAAAAAATAGTATATATTATAATTATGTTTAACATCAATAAATTTAGCAGAAATACATTTGGCTTTCCTTATACAAAAGATTCTTTTATATTATATAAAAATGTGGCAAGACAATATAAAGATAATGAGGTTATTGCTTATGTTAATCGTCTAATTCCATCAAAAATTAAAGAAGAGATAATAATAACAAGTAAAGGAAATAAAATAATAATAATACCATACAATTCTTAAAACCACTTCTTGATTGGTTTAAGAAAGATTATATGAAATGGATGAGCAGCAGTAGCAGCAGCAAAAACATCAAGTGCCAAAATTGCAATATCCCTTTGCATTTTAACATATTCAAAGGTAATTCTTGGAAGCTAAGGATGATTGAAGTTTATGAATGTTCTAATTGTAATTCAAAAATAGTATTTCCAAGATATGGTGAAATAAAAAGAATAGCAGATAGCAGAATAGGAAGATGCAGTGAATGGTCAATGCTATTTGGAGCACTTTTAAATTCGCTATCTGTCGAAACAAGAATTGTGCAAGATTATCTAGATCATTGTTGGAATGAAGCATTGATTGATGACAAATGGATACATGTCGATTCAACGTTAGCCTATCCTATTTCTTTAAATCATCCTCATTACTATGAGCAGAATTGGGCAAAGAAATACAAGTACATTTTGGCTTTTTCCTATAATTCTGTAGATGATGTTACTTCTTTTATACCGATGAATGGCAAAATGTACAAAAAAGAAGGAATAAAGATAATAAGAAGGAAAATATTATGGAAACTTTTAAAAATTTTTATGCCAAAATTTAAATGCTGGATATAGATTCTAAATTGTTGCGGTCAATCTATGTTTAACCAGTAAATGTGGATATGTTACCTTGATAATATTTATGATGGAATATCTATACCACTTAGCATATGTTAGCTGACACCTTCTAACAAGTAGTTCCTCATATCAAGATGAAATCTTTTTGTTCTGAAATATTGAGATATTTTATTTCTGAAATCTGTAAATGATGAATAATACTGTAGAACAAGAAGATCATTCTTGGCTATATGCCATACTTCTTCCAGTACCATAAATTCTGGAGATGCTGTTGGAAGATATACTGGAATCAGATCTTTTTTGTGTTTATCAAAATATTGCAGTACCTTTTTTGATTTATAGTGCTGTTTTGCCTTATCAAGGAATAGATAGCATTTTGGAAATTTTCTATGTATCTGTTTTAGATAGTCTAAAAATGTGGTTGCATTAAACCAGTCATACTGTCTAAACAATTGCTTTCCTTCCAAGCTAGTAGCACCAAACAAGACTGATTCTTGATGAGATCCAGTAATTCTTACAACAGGTCTTTCATCCTTCTTTATCCATACTTTCCGGACAAGTGAATCATAGAAGAAGAATGATTCGTCTATGGATATAGCAGTAAATTCATCTTTTAGATTATCCAGTATCTCTCTTGTTCTTTTTTAAAATCTTCTTTCTCTTGTTTGGATGCAGTATTTACATGTACCTTTCTAGGTACTTTTTGCTTGAATCCCCACTTGTGCATTAGTCTGTAAATGTGGGTATAATGGTATCTTATTCCACCACTCTTTTTTACAATCAGATCTTCTACCTGTTTAGTAGTCCATCCTTGTTTGCTGGATGCTAACTCATTTTTTATCTCATATACTGTTTCTTCTGATATATCCGGAGGTCTACCACTCTTTGCTCTATTTTTTAATCCTTCTATTCCTTCTTCTCTGTACCTCTTTAACCAGTCAGATGCCCATGTTTTACTTCTGTGAAGATCTCTTGCTACCTGTGCGGGAATCTGTTTCTCGTATACTACATTTAAAACAAGTAGCATTCTTTCCTTTGCATTAGCATCATTTTCAGATCTGTATAGTTTTTCAAATCTTGTTTTTGATACATTTGTAGCAATCAATAAGATATATCATGTTAAAAGTACAAGCTAATAGCTATTGCTATATAAAATGTATTACCTGATAGTAAAATAAAGTCAGTATACTTATGCTAATTGGTATAACTTAAAAACAACCAACGCGTTTAAAGATAAAATTTGTAATTTTCCTTTATCCTAATTTTTAGCCTTGTAATATGGCTCTGTTAATTTAAGATAATATTCACCTCCTCTAACTCAAAATCATTATTATTATTTGTTATTGTATCATTATACATGGATACAAAGAATTGTATCCAGTTATGTACATGTAATAGATTACATTCCTCTTTTTGCATACATGGATAATAGTCATCAAAACTTTCTATTCTGTCTTTCAAATACTGGTTGACTCTTTCCATCAAACTTTTCTGAAATGGTGAGTGTAGATAATGTTTTAATCCAATTACTTCACATGCTTCATCATACCATGTACCTCCATCTGTAAAAACAGTATGTTTTCCATAATTCTCAACAAGAGATCTAATGAATTTTTCAGCAACAAACATGTTTCTCTCTTCTGAGATGTAGATTCCAAGCACAGAACTGTGTATTGGTTCAATACATATCCATAGCCAGAAATGCTGATTACCTATTTGAATAACTGTTTCGTCTATGATAAAGGCTGTTACTCTTTTTCTTTTGTTGTAGATTTGGCATGAACCAAATCTTTGAATCCAATTCCATACAGATACGTAACTTCTTTGTTTATCTTTAAAGAGTATTAATGCTTTAGACGTATTTCTTAAACTCAACCCAAGAAAATACAGATACAGAGAATACATTACGATAATTGAGGATGTTTTATTTCTTTCAAACCTAGTTTTCATATAATAAATAGAATGTTCTTAGCTATAGCTTTTGCTGCTTAAATTAACAGAGCCAGTAACAGCAACCTTTTTGAATAAATGTGACGAATTTTTTTGAATAAATGTGACGAATTTATTTCCAGTTATATTGTTTTTGTTTTTCTTGAATCCATTGATCTAATTCAAGAAAACAATGTTTGCATAAATTTCCATAGCACATGTATGTGTGAATTAAATCGTCAATATTTTTGATCTTTGACCAAAACTCTTCATCATCATCGTAAATGCTTCTTTTGTATCCAGATCTTAGAAAGTTCTGTCTATTAGTCCATATCTCCTGATGAGTATAACATCCTAATGTTATTGAACTATGTGGCATCATTGGAAAGTTCTCACCACAAATAAGGCAATCATCGGTATCTTTTGGTGGGTCTTCATGTTTCCATTTTTTAACAAGACGATCCATTGCTTTATCTATACTATTATTATTATTATTGCTAATCATATTATTATCATTATTATTTTATTTATTCATTTATTGAAAGTGTTGAAAATATCGTTGAAAATATTTGTTTTCTTCGTTTTTATTATTATTTGTAGTTGCAGTAGTTGAAGAAATTGTATTATTATTATTGATATTTGTTGTCTCTTTCTTTTTCTTTATAGTTGCTAATGCTTCTTTATATTTCTGGTCTAGCAACAAGGCTATTTCATTCTCTGTATAACCTTCTTCCTTTATCGCTTTATCTTCTATCTTGAAATATAATTCTCTAACTTTGAGTAAATTATTTTTATAATCTTCAATTAATGAAGCAAGTTCTTTGGATAATTGTTGTTTTTGTTTATTCACATTATTATTATTATTCATATATAAAATCATTAATAGTTATAAAGAAAATAAAATTATTGTTTTTGTTTTTGATTTTGTATTATGTCTTCTATTGTTGTAATTGTTACAAAGTATATTGTAAGACCATTTAAGATTCCTATTCAGTGAAAAAACTCAAGTATCATTTTTTTATTTTTCAGACTCCTATCACTAAAAATAATTAGAAAGAATAATCGTCCTCTATGTACAACTTTGATTCTTTTTTATTATTATTTGAATTGCTGTTATTATTACTATTGTCTCTCTTGGCTTCTTCAGGAAGTCTATCTATGTCTTTAAGAGTATTGAATCTAATAGCAAATTCAACTGCGAAAAGGTGTTTACACTTTTTGAATCCTTTTCTTTTGTTGTTTGATTCATAATCCTTACAAGAACACCACTCAAATACTGAAGGGTGAATTTTACAAAGTAGTATATCCCATCACTACTTTCAGATTTGACATAAAAAGTGTCTGAATTCAGTAGTCGATACATTCTGCGTGAGATAGCAAGGACCCTACCCTTGCCCTCACGTCTATCCTTTCTTGATTCTTGTTGTTGTTCATCAATTATTTGATTACTAGTTGTTATTTGTTTCATATGCAAGTATATACTAATATCTACTATATATTAGTCTCTATAAGGATATACTTATATATATTAGAAACTATATTAAGATAGTTGTATGAATACAGATTTGTTAATGGTAGAAGAGGGCAAAGTTCTAGCATTTGGAGAAGTATATGTTAGAACTGCTAGAGGCGGTAAGAACCCTCCCGTTATTGTAACAATACCTACTGAAGTAGTTGAGGCTTTTAAATTAAAAGTTGGTGAAAAAATTGATGTGATCACCGATGGTAAAAAGATTGTAATAAAAAGAAGAGAGGTGAAAATGTAAAAGAAATGAATCAAAATAAAGAGTATCATAAGAAATGTCTGATTTGTGGTAGTAATGATTGGATTAAAAGAGATGTTGACGAGGATGGAAATTTAATAGTTTGTAACATGTGTGGTTTTACTTATTAAAAATGACTAATAGTGATAAATTTGTAAACAATATTATTGCATCAAATAATGGAAGGACAGTAAACAAACCAAAAGAGTCAAAATATATTAACATAATAGTTAATTATAATTATTAAATACTATAACTGACTAGTACTATTAAATATATGTCGAAAGACAATAGAAACAATAGAGGAAAGAAAAATAGTGCTTCAATCAATAGAGGATTAGCCTCAGCAGATAAAGAAACGAGAGAAAAAGTATCCAGTAAAGGTGGAAAATCATCTACCAGTAGTAAAAAAAATAAAAAATAGAGGATTATCTTCTATTGTAATTTTTTTTGAATATTGTGATTTTAATAATATTTAATTCTGGTTAATCTTATCTTTGTAATTAGATTTACAATCTTTTGATTATCAAAATTATTGAATATATTCATCTTATTATATTTAAAATAACATAAAAATATAATGATAAAGATGCCTTGAATTTATCTAATCAGCTTTAAAAAAATTAAGATTTACTTTAAATAACATAACGATAACAAAGATGACATCTATCTATGTTTGTTTTTTAGATACTAATTATAGAATCTAATTTTTTAATTAGGTCTTCCGTTTCGACGGGCTTTTGAATAAAGTAGTCTTCATTGATTGTTTTACCCAATACCAATCGCGTTTTTCTAAATTCTTCATTGAAGGTTGCAATGGCAGTTAAGAAACATATTTTTACTTTAGGATCTTTTTCTCT
Source organism: uncultured Nitrososphaerales archaeon (assembly GCA_963840085.1). Classification (GTDB taxonomy): domain Archaea; phylum Thermoproteota; class Nitrososphaeria; order Nitrososphaerales; family Nitrososphaeraceae; genus TH1177. The sequence goes on along the minus strand of CAWIYT010000150.1, from coordinate 26,732 downwards.
TATTTTAGTATATAATTGGAATCCATCCATTTTTGGCATCTTTATATCAAGAATTACTAAATCATAATAATTGATTTGGTAATTATCCAATGCAGAAATAGGATCTAGCTTTAAATCCATTGACTTCTAAAATATTCTTTATTGTAAAAGTAATATCTGGTTCATCATCTATTAATAAAATAGAATTTTTAGTCACTGTTATTATGTGTCATTTACTTATCATTTATTGCTATATCTCGCTAGTTTTAACTATAGGAAGCGTAAAATAAAAAGTAGATCCTATGCCATTAGAATTATTTTCTGCCCATATTCTACCACCATGAGCTTCTATAACCTTCTTAACTATAAAGAGACCAAGACCAGTACCTTGATCTGATTTGGTAGCAAATTTTGTAAATAGTCTTGGTAAAATCTCATTATCAATACCTATACCACTATCTTTTATTATTACAATTACATTATTATTATTGTCTTTTTCTTTGTTTGTTATTCTAGTTGTAATTATTATAAATCCTTCTTGAGTAAATTTGCTAGCATTATCAAGGAGATTGAAGATAACTTGTGTTAATCTAGTTTTATCTGCATTAACAAATATCTTATTTCTATTAGATTCATATATTATCTTGACTTTTTTATTATTTTTATTCTGACCATCATCACCATGGCTTTTATTCTTTAAACTATTCTCAAAATCTGTTACAACATTTGCTATAACTTCATTTAATTCAACTAATTCTGTATTTAATTTAAAGATTCGACTTTCAATCTTTGTAACATCTAATACAGCTTCAACAAGTTTATGTAATCTATGAGAATTTCTTACTATGATTTGAAGATATTCTTGAAGTATTTCTTGATTTAAATTACCTTTTTTATTTACAACTTTATTGTAAAGTAATTCACTAAGACCTAGGATAGGCATAATAGGAGTTCTCAATTCATGTGCAGCTATGTTGATAAATTCTTTTTGTATTTTATCATGAACTTTTAGTTCCTCATTGGCTAATGCAATTTCTCGATTTGTTTCTTGTATTTCTTTTGTTCTTTTCTTTACTTCATTATTAAGTACAACATTCCATTTTATTAGAAATATTATAAGAGTAGTGATTGCAATAATAGTACCAACAATTAATGAAAAACTTTTCACTCTTTCTGTGTTAAGAACATCATTAATATGTGAATATATTAATGTAGTAGGTGTTATAATAAATATGAAATATATGGGTTTTTCTTGCAATAAAATTGGAGAACCTGTATTTAATCTCTCACCACTTCCAAAATCATATACAGCGTTACCATCTAATAATTCTCCTGAGAAAACTTTGTGATAATAATCATTTTGAATATTATTGAAATTGAAAAATTTTTGAACTTCGTTATCAAAAAAATTCTTTCCTAAGAAATGTGTTCTAGGAGTAGCAATATAATTAAATTTACTATCATAGGCAACAATGAATTGTGAATCAATATTAACAATATTTCCATAATGTGCAAAAAAAGCTTCAGTAGGTATTTCTGCTCCTACTATTCCAATATATTCTCCAGTGTCACTATTTACTATTGGAACAGTTAATGCAATTCTTTCTATATTATCAATTCCCTTAAATCCATCTGAAAAAACTGGTTGTAGAGTATTTTTTGTTTCTTGTATATACTCCCTAATTGAAATATCTATATTAACAAAACTTCTTTTTCCTTTTGATACTATATGAGTTGTTACTATATTGTTTTCATCAGCAATAAAAAGACCATCCACTTTGGTAACATTATTAACTTCAGAAAATTTTTCTCGCATCATCTTTTCAATTTTTTCTCCGTAAAGATAATGTTGGTGTAAATAAGTAGAATCAGCTATTCCTTGTAATATTGCCATAATTAGTTTAAGATCTGAGCTAATACGTTCTGCAATAATTTGTGTAGATTCTATTTGACGGTCTTTATATTGAGTAAATATACTATTTTTAACATTCTGTTCGGTAGTATTTTGTTGATAAAAGAATAAACCAAATGAAGAAATTATTATTAAAACTACAGAGATAATTCCTATTTCCTTTCTCTTTCTAGAGAAGAAATCACTACTACCAGCAGAATTTATCATTTCTTCTTCTTTTCCATCTACCTACTACTAAGAATATTGTTGTAGAGAAATGTATAAAATTCTTTTTTTTATAAATTTAATTCTTCTTATTAGAAACATCTACAGTATCATCATATCTTTCTGGTACAACAATCGTTCCATTAATTATATCTTCTTTAAGCTGATTGAATTTTATTTTTACATCTTCTGGCACACTATTCTCCAAGCTATAAAATGGTGCAATATAGATTATCCCATCACCTTTTGCTCCCTTGTAATACTCTAATCCAGGTTTGAATACTTGTCCACTAAAATTACCTTTTTGAATCATTTTAACAGCTTGATCAAATGCCTTTTCTACATCCAATACAAAGGAGGTGAGAACAGTATTTGGAGCTAGTTTATTCTGATCAGAAACAGCACCAAATGCAAATATCTTTTTTTCTTTGGCTGCTTCTATAACACCCAAGCCAGATGTATCTGCTACATGTAACATAAAGTCAGCACCACCATCATTTATTTGAGCAAGTGCAGCTTCTTTTCCTTTAATTGGATTATCCCAATCATCTAAAAATGTAGATAATATTCTTACATTTGGATTAATTTCTTTTGCACCTTGCTTGTAACCTTCAAGAATATTAATTAAATTTGGATATTTTTCTCCTCCTACAAATCCAATAACGTTTGTTTTAGACATCATTGCTGCAAGTGCACCTAATAGATATGTGCCTTCTTGTTGCATTGGAAAGATAGAAGCTACATTGGTAGCATTTACAAGTCCCGTAAAAATCACAAATTTTGTATTAGGATAATCTTTGGCTACCTTTATAGCAGGCGCTCCCCACGGAAAGTTATGAGCTATAATCACATCATAACCAGCATTAGCATATTCTCTTAATGTAATTTCTATATCTGGGATAGCTACATTTTCTTTAAAAGAAACATCATAACCATAATTTTTTTCTAATGCTCTTGCAGCATTATATGCAAAGGCTCCCCAACCTGCATCACTAAATAAACTATCAGTTAGTAAGGCTATTTTGAGATTTTTTATATTAGAATTATTCTTCTCAGAGAATCCATGAGTAGTTGATGCTGCTGCTCTTATTTCAATAGTATATTTATCAATAAAAGCATATGAGGAGGGACTAATTTGTAATGGCCGCACTATTAATGTAATTCCCATAATAAGAATAAAAAATATACATTTCGCTCGTTGAATACCATAAAAAGTATACTAACTATCATTGCAAATGCCTGATAATAAAAATATCTATACTTTCTGTATATTTTTATTATTAATCTGGTTGTTAATTTTAAAATTTATATAAATATAATATATAGACAATTTATCCTCTAAATAATTATTAGATTTATAAAATATAAGTTTATACAGATTAAAAGAATGTTGGATTTTATATCAAAATTTTAAAAAGCCCTGTCTAAATATATAGATAACACTATTCATAGAATGTTAATCTAACTAATAGTATTTTTGGTAATATAATCCAATAACATTTATTGTTAAAATTATCAATTTAATTAAATACATTTATAATTAAATTAATCTTATAATCTTACATTAAAGTAATACAATATGTAATAGTTGTTTAATGATCATAATAAATTATCTATGTACATCTTCTTTTAGATACATCTATTCAATAAATAATAAAATATGTCATACTGCTCAATATTATGAATGGAATGACTAGGATTTCTTCCTATTATCATTATGTGATTATTGTATATTGATATAATAACGTAATTGATGATTTATGCTTATTTAAAGTAAATTCAAATATATGAGTTCTACTATTACCTTGTATTTGGCTTTTATTATTAGAAACTTATTTTTAATATATAAAATTAGATAAAAAATAGAAATAAATATCAATAAAAATTGTATTCTTACTAATTTCCTGTTGAAAGATATAAATTGATATTAAAGTTAATCACTTATTCCAAAACAAATTGGACCTAAGAAATTGAGTTGTAAGTATAATTATTTCTCTCTTTTAGCCATTATCCCTATTTCTATATTAGATCTTTTGCGTAATTAGGAAGGAATCAAAATATTCTGAAAATTAAATTAATTTTTGTAAATTTTATAAATTTAATAACATTATTCTCTTTTATCTTAGATCAGTTATGTAATATTTTACATGGTTGCTAATTACGCAATAGATCTATTAATAAAAGGAATTGAATATAGTAATTGAGTAATTGTATTCTATCTTCAATTTCTATTTATTCTTTATTTCTTTCCCAATATCAAATCTTTTGCCAATTCATATTCATACTCACTCATTAGATTAGAATGACAACTTTTACTGTGTCCAAGATTAATAAAATAATCTTGTGATTCTACACTTGATACAGATACCATGCCATCATTAGGTTTGGGAAGATTAGAGAATCCTGATTGTTCCATAGGTAGGGCCGGTGTTAGCTGATAGTTTTCTGATTGAGGATTCCAATCACCTGCAATGGTATAGTATTTTGTGTTTGGATTCATATTTACTTCAGTAGCTGTTGCACCAGGTCTTAAATCATATACAGCAGGAGTACCAACTTCGCATGACTCTGCTAAAGGAGAGCCTGCATTTGGTGTTCCAATCATTACAAGATTTGCAACATCCTTTGTATTGTTAGCCAAGTATACTCTTGCATCCAATCCTCCCTTACTGTGAGCAACAATATTCACTTTATTTTGTCCAGTTTCCTTTTTGATTTGTCCAATTATATTTGATAATTCTTTTGCATGTTCTGCAGCTGACCCACATTCATAATCTGATTGTTTAAAAGTTATAGGATAAGCAGAAATGTCATCTTTTTTGAGCAAATCTACCCATTTATTCCAAACAGTAGCATCTTCCATATGGCCATGTATTAAAAGAACAGGAAGTAGAGGAGAATTGGTAATGGGATTTGTATTGTTATTTGTGTTATATTGACTATATGTCTTTTCAATTAAAGTGCTAGCTTTTGAAATTTTTTGAAGATTATAGTCATTGTTGTTTAAATCAACCATTATTGTGTGAATCCTACCCTTGTGGTTTCTTGTATCCTAGAATAAAGGATTGTATTGTTAATGACTAGAAGTAGTATTTACCTCTGTATTGCGTCTATTAACTGATTCTTGTTCTACTGCTGATTTTATGTAATTGGTATTTGTTGTTGTGAAAGCCTTCACATTATCACGTGTTTGTTCAAGTGCTGTATTGTATACTCTCATATTTGATGCTAGAGCATTATTTATTAGATTGCTAGTATTTAAGAGATAACTTGTGAAATTATTTACCCATATTGCGTGATTTTCAGCAATTCTTTGTGGATTATACAAATCCCATACTCCACTTCTATCTACTTGTTGTGTTTGAAAAGAGCTTACTACTTGTTTTTGTGCTTCAATAAAGTCAGAAGCAATATCTTTTATAGTTTGAATAGTTTTTTCTTGATATTCAGCGATACGTTGTGTATATTGTGGAATTTCTCGTGTAGCTTCATCTGTACTTCTTTTTATATTATGTAAAGTGTTGTCTAGTGTCTTGTTTATTGCATCTTGTTGTTGATTTAAGGTGTTATTGTAGTCTCTATTTGTTCTTTCATTGAAATTATTATTGTCTTTATTAAATTTAGTTGTATATTTTTCATTAAATTCTGGTTCATTTACAGCTATATTTTCATTTATTTTTACTTCTTGTTTTCTTGTTGACATGTATATATATACGTTACTAAGGTATATAACCTTATGTATTAATGGCTATTGTAAAGTCATATTTGTTTATGTATAATCTATTAATTTATTTGTATAATTTGAGGTAATATATTTACAATTACAATAATGTCAAGCAGTAATTATTTAGATATTATGGACCAGTCGTGGGTAATACCTATAGCGGTGCAAAAATAAGAGTCTAAGTTATGGTAAAGAAGATAATATTAAAGATTTATGTTTAAATTATTTTCAATTAATAAAAATAAAAGGAAATTTCATTCTCTCAAGAAATTTCTTAAAAGTCTTGCACGTTCAAATTCTATAATTGCTAATGTTGGATTATGCTGATTAAGAAAAGTCTCTGCATTTTTCATAGCCAATTCTATGGATCTTCTTGCCTGTTCTTCTGTAAATCCCATTTGTTTTTTAAAATTTTCTTGGGTTAGTTCGATTGATTTTTTTACCTGTTCTTCTGTAAATTCCAATTGTTTTTTTACCTGTTCTTGGGTTAGTTCGATTGATTTTTTAAAATCTCCTTGCATTTGTTGATTCAATCGATTCCAGAACTCTTTTTGCCAATTATCAAAGTTACTCATTATAATTATTCAATAATAGGAAGATATTATTAAATATTAATAATTAATTTTAAAAATATTTCAATTAATTTTTTAAATAATTAGATAAGTTAAGTATCATATTTTAGGCCAACAACCGAAACATCTTAGATACCGTCTTACATTACATAATAGATTATTTTCTGTTTCGTAGTTGTAATTGGCACATATATCTTTCTTGAGATTTCTGTTTACTTTTGTTTCTACTGGATTCAGGAATGGTGCATGTGTTGGTAGAAATAGTACAGTTAGCCAGTATGATTGTTTTTCCATATAGTGTTTTGTCTTTTTGCTTACATGAAATGATGCATTGTCTATTACAAGTAAGTTAAGTATCATATCTTAGGCCAACTACCCATGCATCTAAGATACCTTCTTACAGTACATAACAGATTATCTTCTGTTTCGTAGTTGTAGTTTGCACATATGTCTTTCTTGAGATTTCTGTTTACTTTTGTCTCAACAAGATTTAGGAATGGTGCATGGGTTGGTAGAAATAGTACAGTTAACCAGTCTTCTGATTGTTTTTCTATAAACTGTTTTGTCTTTTTGCTTACATGAAATGATGCATTGTCTATTACAAGTATGAACCTCTTGATACTTCTCTTTAGTACATATCTCTTGATGCTGTTTAGATGGTTTATGAAATCATTGCTGTTTCTTGTTTTGCTTGTATTGAATTTAATTCCATTTAGTGGATAGAGAAGGGTTATGAATACATTGACTTTATCATTAGATCCTTTATGGAGTATCTTTTGCTGTTCTCCTTTTTTCATCTATATGTTCTTGTTATGTATGGTTGTAGATGTAACCATGTTTCATCTTCAAATCCTAGTAGAATCTTTTTTTAAAAGAGCTGCCGATATCTTCTTGTACCTCTCTATCTTTCCTTTCTTTTCCTCATAATCATCACCTTTTTCCAGTTCAAGTTTTGGTTGTTTGTATACTATACCTAAATCATGAATTATTCTCCATCATGTTTGCATTGGACTGACATTCATTTCCAGTAATGATGTGAGATATAAGTAGCTAAAAGTCTGATACTCCATATATTCTTGAGATAGCCAAATGTCTGGGGTGATTTGTTCAGTACTATGTCTTTTACCATCTCCTTGTTCTTGTCAGTAGATATTACTGGTTTTCTACCTCCATTCTTTCTCTTATTTCTTATTCCATCCAGATCATATTTTCTGTAATTGTTAATCCAGTCATACACATTACGGTAATTGACACCAAGGTTTTTGGCTATTGTTCTATAAGGTACTCCTTCCATCTTTTGTTTTATGGCAGATGCTCTTCTGTATTCCTCTTTATCCTTAGTACTCTTCATGAATGAAATTAATTCCTTTTTCTGTACAGTAGATAATTCTAGTCTGACAGGGTTATTTGGCACATATTGATAGATTATATAACAAAGCTAAATCCATTTCTATATTTATGCTGAATGGATAGAACAATGTTGATAAAAGATTAGAGACTTAACTTAGTATCGAAACTAACTTTTTTTGGTACATCATGGATCTATTTTCCTCAACAATGTGGTTCTTAAAGTGTTTGGTAGTACCTAGATTCCTTAACAAATCTTCGTCAAAGAAACTTATTATAGCTTGTTTATTGAATTGAATATCTGCATTTACCTTCCAATCATTTCCATTCCTCATTGATTCTGGTCCAAATATATGAAACCTACCGTTATCAACCGTAAGAAAAGTCTTATTTAATTTAGTATTATCAACATCATCATTATCATTAGTTTTATTACAATGAAGATTTAATAATCGTAAAGTTCTCATATAATATACTCAATTTAATTAAAATTATAAAAGATTTTTTATCAATTTTACTCAGATATAATATACCGATATTTAAAAAAATAGCATCTATCGATAAAAAATTATATTTTTTTCGGCCCCTAAAAAGTTATTTTTTTGTAAAAAATTTTACTTTTTCTTTAGAAAGAACAAATTTAAGAATATAAATAAAATAATAAAATGATTAAAAACAAAAAGAGAATCAAAACACTTAATAATTTTAGATTAGAATATGTTCGATGCATAAGAAGAGAATTCCTCAGTATTACAAAATGATGAAATTATCAAGAAGAGAGATACTAAAAGAATTATTCCCTAAACTGATGAGTAAATTAGTCCTTAAATGTGCTTTGTTGCGTAACTCACTATTCCTAACACATTTAGCTAACCTATTCTAGTCATAATACATGTGAACTGGAAGAAATACAATGAATCTCTTGTTAAACGTGGTGAGATATTACTTGATTTTGATGTTATAGATAACTGGGATTCTGAACTAGAGAAGATGAATCAAGGAAAAGAAGGTAGAAAATTCGTATATCCAGATTCATTTATCAAACTACTTGGTTACGTAAGAGCATACTTTCATTTACCATATAGACAGACAGAAGGAGAGTAGTGACGAGCACATGCTGCAAACACATTACCATCTATTCCAGATTATAGTAGAATTTGTAGAAGAATAAACAGATTAGATATCAAAATAAATGATGAGAATAAATCCAATTTACAACATGATGATAATTTTGTAATTGCAATTGACTCTACCGGTGTTAAAGTTACAAACAGAGGGGAGAATGGATTAGACATAAATGGAATGTCAAGAGAGGCTATCTAAAAATACATGTTGCAGTTGACATCAAAAGAGAAGAGAATTTTATCGTTACAAGTAACCAGTGAACAAGTACATGATGGAAAAGTACTACCAAAATTAGTAGATGATATTACAATAAAACAGAATAAGGAAATAGATATGACTATCGCAGATGGTGCATATGATAGTAACAATAATTTTCAATTTCTATCATTTAAGGGAATCAAACCAGCAATAAAGGTTAGAAAGAATTCCAGATGTAGAAAGACCAATCATTACCTTAGAAACAAGACGGTGAAAATGCAGAAAAATAATTTACAAGAATGGAAGGATAGCGTTAGCTATGGTCAAGCGATGGATTGCAGAAACTGTCTTCTCCTGTATCAAGAGAATGTTTGGAGAATATGTTACTGCTATCAGGTTAGAGAACATGATAAAAGAAATGGTACTGAAAGCATCGTTGTATAACTGGTTTAGAAGTATAACAATAGTCTAACAAAATAATATGGTAAGTTAAAATCTATAATTTAATCGAGTTGCGCAACAAAGCAGCCTATAGTACCTTTATAAGAAAATATAGTAACTTTTACTTTCTTATCTCCAATTTTTTTTGAAATTATCTCTTCTACTTTATCTTTTATATGCACCGGATAACCATCAAGACTATCATATTCTTTGAAGATTTCATCGTATGGTTCTACAAACCACCATTTTGCTGTTTTTCTTCATTAACTTCTATTTGGGATATTTTTAGCACTGTCATTTGTTTTCTAAATTGCTTATTCGCATTATTTTATATAAAATTTTATGTTTCTAACTAAAATCATTTTTTTTATTATTTTAAATTAATTGAATGTTAACATTTTTTAGTTATCTAAAATATATGTATATCTAATCATTACATGTCAAAAGATTCTAATACTATCTACAATCCAGAAGATATCATTAAAAAAGAAGCAAGAGGATTAGGTGAAGATGCAGACTTTGGTGAAGTTCAAGAAATTGGTATAGAATATATAGTAACACAAAAAGGTATTATGGATAAAGACAAATACTATATCCCAAAGATTTTGGTAGACCGATATGAGGATGGTGTAGTCTATTTTAGAGTAACAACAGAACAAGCAAAACAGTACAAAGAACATGAGACAAACTTGATATAAATTTTTTTATTTAATAACTTTTATTATCTGCTTTTTGAATTGTATCTAACCAATCTTTTCTATAACATAGCTACTTTTTTCTCTTTTGCCTTGTATTTATATGATAACTCTTATGTAACAAAAATTAAAACAATAAAGATTTTCTTCTACAATTGTTATACTTTTATTTTAAAATAAGTTTCTGATAATATTCTGATAATAAAAGCTAAATACAAGTTAGTAGTAGAACCCTATTACTAATAAAATAAAAAAAGATGAAATTATGAAAGATGAAAAACATGTAATAGCTTAACTGTTGATACTATATTTATGCATCTAAAAATGATATAAGATCAATTACTTTATTCCTTTTACTTCTAATAGGTAATTCTCACCCTGTTTTGTAAGTGTGCCATTAATTTGGTATTTATTTTCTGGACTAAATTGACTTGTTCCTAAGTCTAATATCCCTTTTATGACTTTAACATTTTCACCATTTTTCTCAAGTTCGTCTACTGTCTTCCAAGAAGCACGCACTTCCATCATCTTTTTGGATTCTCCTGTGTCAATGGTTATTCTTCCTGCTAAGGATTTTTCACCTGGAATTCTTTCGGCTTGCATAGTTCCACCTTCAAGTTCATACTTACAATTACCAGAAGGACATAATTGACTTGAATTACTAAGCACAAATACAAAGTCAGAAACTTGATAAGAATCACCAAGATATTCATTTTCATGTGGTTCTAGTTGAATTTTCATGGCAAGTTCGTATTGAATATTACCATTTATTTCACTTTTATCTACGCTAGAATTAGATTGAAAATCTGGCATCTGTAGAGTTTGACTAAATATATTCAAATTGAGATTTGGTAAGATCAAAATTAGAATAGCCATCATAGCTATGGAAGTTAGAAATATTGCGGTAAATGTGGATTTTACCATAACACTAGAATATAATATTAATAATATTAAGATTTTCTCATTGTTCCATAACACTATTTTGAGTTTCTAAATTGTGTTATGCTAAAACACAAAGTATGACTAATGTGATTTATCACCTAAAAAAAATGAGAATTCGAGGCCACAAAAATATACAATAGACATATATATGAAAATGTGATTGATATGTAATCTGATAATGTTAGTGGATACTATATAGTGATTCAGACACACCTTGATTCGCTGACGTTTGGTCTAAAAGACCACTGCTTGCCATTGGTTTTCGCGGCGTGTTTCTGAATACATGGACAAACGTTGATGACTAAAGTCGATTGGCTCTCATTGCACCGGTGAAAAATTCCGAATGTATGACTCGTCGGAACAAAATTTACTGTACTCGAGCAGGTAAGTTATTCAACGAACGAAAGATAAATCAATTAACTATATTGTGATATCGTTGAAGTCCATATGCAAAATCTTGTCTACAAACAATTATAGAATACTTCGGTAAATGTCTTTTCAAATACCATTGATATTTTAAAATAGTTTTATAAAATTATGCCATTATGGATATAATGAGGTTTCACTATGTTTTAACTAATATAATAATAACAAAAATTATGATGATGGTAAGTATTGTACTATAACATTAGACGCTTATTTTTGCACAGCTATCGGTATACTCCCTCATTTAGATATTTTTTATTTTAGTTGATTTAATCAATAATTCAAAATCAATTATACCACTTAGAGCCTATCCGAAAATCCCTCCTCTGTTATATGTTATCCAAGCACAGGCAAAATGTAATATTGCAATATAATTATTTTCCTTCTTTTCCCATCTAATCAACAATCTTCTGAATCTGTTCATCCATGAATGTGTTCTCTCAACTACCCATCTTCTTGCTCTGTATTTTGGTATCCTTTTCTTCCTCTTTTTTTGTTACCATTATTGTATTCTTCTCCTCTCTTGCAAATATGCATGGTATAACCATATTCTTCAAGTAACTCGTATACCTCAGGATAGTCATAACCCTTGTCAAGACAGATATGTTGTTGTTGAGTATTTTTTGTAGTAGCAGTAGTAGTAAGTTAAGTCTCTAATCTTTTATCGACATTGTGCTATCCATTTAACATAAATATAGAAATCGATTTAGCTTTGTTATACATCTTTCAACATGTGTCAAATAATCCTGTCAGACTAGAATTATCTAGTGTACAGAAAAAGGAATTATTTTCATTCATGAAGAGTACTCGTGACAAAGAGGAATACAGAAGAAGAGCATCTGCTATAAAACAAAAAATGGAAGGAATACCATACAGAACAATAGCCAAAAACCTTGGTGTCAATTACCGCAATGTGTATGAATGGATTAACAATTACAGAAAATATGGTCTGGATGGAATAAGAAATAAGAGAAAGAATGGAGGTAGAAAACCAGTGATATCTACTGATAGGAATCAACAAATGATTAAAGACATAGTATTGAACAAATCACCCAAAACATTTGGCTATCTCAAGGATATATAGAGTATCAGACTTTTAGCTACTTATATCTCACTTCATTACTGGAAATGAATGTCAGTCCAATGCAGACATGATGGAGAATAATTCATGATATGGGCATAGTATACAAAAACAACCAAAACTTGAACTAGAAAAAGGCATAGATTATGAGGAAAAGAAGAACAAGATAAATAATTACAAAAAAGTATCTTCTGCTCTTTTAAAAAAAGATTCTATTAGGTTTTGAAGATGAAACATGGTTACATCTGCAACCATACATAACCAGGACATACATGAGAAGAGGAGAACAGCAAAAGATACTTCACAAAGGATCTAAAAACAAGAATCAATGTATTCATAACCCTTCTCTATCCCCTAAATGGAATCAAATTTACAACAAGCAAAACAAGAAACAGCAATGATTTCATAAACCATCTAAAAAGTATCAAAAGATATGTCAGAAAAAGAAATGTCAAGAGATTTATACTTGTAATAGACAATGCATCATTTCATGTCAGTAAAAAGACAAAACAGTTTATAGAAAGACAGTCATACTGGCTAACTGTACTATTTCTACCAACACGTGCACCATTCCTGAATCCAGTAGAAACAAAAGTAAACAGGAATCTCAAGAAAGATATATGTGCAAACTATAACTACGAAACTGAATACAATCTCTTATGTACTGTAAGAAGGTATCTTAGATGCATAGGTAGTTGGCCTAAGATATGATACTTAACTTATTCCAGACATTATAACAGATCTTAATGTTTCGTTTGGAACATCTTCTTGGATTCTTACAGCATATTTAATTTCAGGAGCAGTAATGACTCCTATTTGCGCAAGTTTATCAGATATCTATGGTAAAAAAAAGATTTTACTACTAGTTGTGTTCGTATATTTAATTGGTACAACAATTGCATATTTTGTTTCTGATATAGTGACTTTTTTAATTGCTATACTGACTAACTAAATTTCGTATATTTTAGAAATATGAAAATACTCGCTTTTTAAGCATTATATACATCTTTTAATATAAAGAATTTGTATGTGAATTTTTGTTAGCCAGTATAGATCAATTCAGGGAATAGGCATTTCAATGTTTCCCATTGCATTTAGTATAATTAGAGATTGCTTCCCACGGGAAAAAATATCCGTCGGCCAAGGAGTTATTACATCTATGTTTGCTACAGGTGCAGCTATAGGCTTCTCTATTGGTGGATTAGTTGTACATAATTATGGATGGCATATTACTTTTTTAACTTTAATACCACCAACAAATCTTTTTTATTATACTTGTATGGAAATATCTAGACATTAGTAAAATAAGAGAATATAAACAATTGAATCACAATATAAATAAAGATAATGCTGAAATTTTATCAACTAAAGTTGACATAAAGGGCGCCTTATCTCTTTCAATATCTATCACTTGCTTTCTATTGGCATTAACTTTATTTGAAAATAATATCTCCAATTCTAAAATACAAAGTATAATAATACTATTATTCATAATATCTCTATCAACATTAGCCACATTTATTATAATTGAAAGAAGAACAGATCAACCACTCATAAACTTTAAACTCTTTACTAATAAAACAATACTTTCTGCTAATTTAATAATATTACTTATTGGATTTACACATTTCATGATTTTTCAATCTATACCCATATTAGCAAGAAATCCTGAACCTTTAGGTTTTGGTCTTGATGCAGCTAGTACAGGAAATATTCAATTACCATTTGCAATAATTTTTGCATTATTTGGACCTACTTCAGGTATAATAATATCACGAATGGGGTCACTCAAGCCCATAATTCTAGGAACCATAATCACTAGTTGTTGTACTTACTGACATAGGTTACAATTTCATTTACTGACATAGGTAACACTTTCTAGTCTGCTAATAGGAAGTGTATAATAAAAATAGAATTACAAACAAAATATAATTTAATACATGAGAAAGAGTGGACTGGAGATACTGTAACTGACATATGTATTAGATATAATATATCTACAAAGACATATCACAAGTGGAAGAACAGATACATAAAGTATGGAATAGATGGTCTACAGGATAGAAGTAGAAAACCACACAATATACAACCAGGAAAAGTAACAAAAGAGATAGAACAGGAAGTACTGGATTTACGTATAACAAAAAGATTTGGATGTAATCGTATTAGATTCCGACTAAAAAGACTAAAGGAGATATCACTTAGTACCAAAATCATATACAAGATACTGAAAAGACATGGTTTGAACATCCTGGAATGCAAGATCAGAAATAGAAGAAAATGGAAAAGGTTTGAGATGAAAAAACCAAACCAAATGGTACAGATGGATATTTTAGGACCATTTTACCTTGAGAATTCAGATAAAAAGAACTATTTTATCAGTTGTGAGGATGATTGTTCAAGGAAAGCAGCAAGTGACTGGTCTGAAAGAAAAAGGAGTGTAGATGTACTGGATGGTACTTGGAGACTACATCGTAGAGAACGGAAAACCTCGCAAAGTAATGCATGACAATGGTAAACAATTTACATCCAAAATATTCAAAGGTTTCTTGAAAAAGAACAATATAAAGGATAAACCAATTCCAAAAGGCTATCCACAACTACAAGGAAAAATTGAGGCATACAACAAGATAGTAAAGAATGAGTTTCTTGCAGTAGAAAATATTCCCAATGTAAATGATGGAAAGAAAATGTATTACATGTTTGTAAAAGCATACAATGATGAAAGAGAACATGGTGGTATCAATGGTCATACACCAAAGTCCTATACCAGACGAACTACCAGTAACTATTGCAACCTTTTTATTTCTGTTGCTATTCATTTTACTATTGTCTCATAATCATAAGCTAAACAATGTGTTAATACTTTTCATTAATACATTATTGCTCCATATGCTATGTTGCTTAGCATCTCTCTGCATTCAGCTCTTTTCTAATTTCTTTGTTCTCTCTACTTCGATGAAGTTCTTCTTCCAAATAAACATCTAATTTATTTTTCTTTCTCCTGCTTCATTCCAACCATTAAGGTCTACTTCAACAAATATGGTTTCATTTTTCTTTGCAATATCAATCCATCTCTTTAATTCCTGTTTCCAATCTATTTCATTTTCATCCACTATCTGATCAAATGCATCAACAAATCTTGTATAAAATTCACCTACTTTTGTAATTGCTCTAAAATTCTTATCTTCCTTTAACCCAATAGCAAATTCATTTCTGTCTTTATTTGTATATATACAAATTAGTGATTTTTGAATCATATATCGTTGTTATTATTATTGCAGTTATTATTTTTAATTTTCTGAATCAATACAATACATCATCGAGTTTATATAATTATCAAGAATGAAGATTAAGTTAATACTAAAGCGGATCTCTATCAAAACAGATGATGATACAGAAGAAACGACAGTAAAAATTAAATGATAACCCAGAAAAAATAAAAGAAGAAATATCAGGTGAACCAGGCGACAAAGTTAAAGTATGTTTAGAAGAATCAGATGATAATACAAAAGACTGTCAAACTAAAAAGTTACCACAAAATGAGGATAGCACTATCAAATTCAAATTCGAATATAAAGAATAAAAAGATCACAATAACCATTATTTATACCAAAAATAATATTTTTATTGACTGATAGCACAATTTACAAAATAATACCAAAAATAAGAATTTAATATCAGTAAAATCTTCAATATTATCTTCTTTATTACTATAAGATACTATAAACTCTTTTGTACCACTATCGGTATTACTTCTGATGGGCCCGGTACATATTCTGGTTCACCATTTTGATTATCTGTAAGTTGGAAAATTACTATTGTCTTTTCTATTGTCTTTATTATTAATCCAAAATCAATGTGATCTTTTTAAATAAATTAGATTTAGAGCCTATCCCAAAATTATCTTCCTATAAATAATAATGATGTTTGCTAATTGGACAAGACCAAGATAGTTTTTATCCTTCTTTTCATACCTTGTAAATAATTTCCTAAATCTATTGTTATGCCATGAATTTGTTCTCTTTCTACTACCCATCTTCTTGTGGGATGTCTATTGTTGTGTTTCTCCTCCTCCTCTCTTCTATGTCGTATGTGTGGAATATATCCTCTCTTGGTAATTTCTTGTTCTATATCTTTGGAATGATATGCTTTATCAAGACTTAGATTCTGATTTTTCTTCTTATTCTTATTCTTATTCTTGTCGTTGTCGTTGTTGTTGTTTCTATATTTTGTTGCTGATTTTGAAGATGGTCTTTTGATAACCATGCTGTCAACGGTTTCAATTGCAGTAGTAACATCATAAGAGTATTTGCAGATGTTATAACAGTAGAAAGTGGAATGCCTTCTTTATCTGTTAAAATATGTCTTTGCTGCCTAATTTACTCCTTCTGTCAGTAGGATTATGTCCTGTCATCTCCCCCCTAAAAAGGTGATTTTACAGATATACTATCAAGAGACTGCCAGTTCCACTTAATTCCTTTCTTTAAATCGTATATTTGTAGCAATCTTGTCCATAATTTATCAAATATATCTGATTCTCTCCATTCCTGAAATCTTCTGTGGCATGTGGAACCAGAACCATACTCTTTAGGTAACATTTTCCACTGACATCCAGTTCTAAGGATAAACATAATACCATCAAATACTTTTCTGTATGGAACAATGGGACGACCTATTGTATTCTCTGGTTTCTCATTTGGTAAAATATTTTTAATTTCATTCCAAAGATCATCTGGAATGCGTATAATTGTTCTAACATACTTTTTACTTTTATTCAAATGTTAAACATATAAGAGAATAAAAATAGGCAGCTATATTTCTATCTATTTTTGGGATAGGCTCTAAGTTATTGTTCTGTCAATTGTAGGTAATATCAAACTATAATTGATTATGGCTAGCATATTCTTCTACTTCTTCTCTTTAAAGTAATTTTTATCTGCGTATTAGTTTCTACACGTTTTAATTCTTCATTCTCATCTCCTGTTGAAATATTATTATTAGATGCCAAGGATGGTGAATTATCAATAACTGGTCTTCTTCTATTACTAGTTCTTCATACATAATGGGTATTTGCTCTGTTTTAGTTTCTTTAACTGGTTTTTTAGTGATTGTTGCTTGATCTTGTTGAGACTTTTTAGATACATCTAACCTTTCTTCTGTTAATGGTATACTTCCTTCATTAATTTCCATTTGCGGAGTTGTTGTTATGTCTCGCATACTATCAGAATCCCATATAGTTGGTGGTTCACGCTGATATTGGCTTAATTCTTGTTTAGAAAAGAACTCATTATTTGTATTCATGGATTTATACAATTTATCAAAATTTAAGAAAATTGAGCCATATTTGACTCCACAACTCCTATATAAAATACGAAAACTACCAACACTTAATAGTAGTTCGTATAAATTTAGACAAATTTAGTATTAAAGGTATTTGGAAGAGGTTAGTGACAAAATTGTCCCTATAAACGGTTTCCCCATTCTGCTAAATTATGTCAGAAAGATTATCTCAACAGATTCATACCAAGCAATGCCGCTAAGTCTTCGGTATTTTCATATCATAATTATTGCTACACTAATTGTGACTGGCTCTAATATACTAATTATTATTTTCCAAATCTTAGTTCTAAATAAATATAGTCTCATTTTGTTAGAGGTCCAAACATATGTTAGTTATCTTTCGGCATTGGTATTTCTCTCATTCCTAGTTTTTTTGTTTGTAGGTTGGTTAACTTCAAAAAGAAATTACATAATCATGTTGTATACTATAGCCTTTTCACTTGCTTCTATCAACCTTGTGGTCTCTCTCATATACATTGAATCCTATTTTTCATTTTCAGTGTTACCTGATGTAAAACCGTATCCTATCACTTCATATGTAGTAAACCTTCCAGGGTCACCAATTACTGAATCATTATCAATGGTATTTGATATTCTCTCTCTGTCTTCATTCTTACTTATGTGGATAGCTACAGCGATACTTCTGAGTCAGTATAGACATAGGATAGGTAGAATAAGATTTTTCTCACTAATGAGTATACCCTTGATATATTATATCTTTCCTTTTCAGAATTATTTTGGAGATGTATTTTACAGTTTGTTGTTCTCCTCTCCTGTGATTTTTAGCGTAATATATATTCTAATTTTTAGTGCTACAAAACAAGTTGGAGCATTATTATTCAGTCTATCTTTTTGGACTGCCTCTTCATTGGTTCACCATGACCGAGTTCATAAATCTCTTCTTATCTCTTCCATCGGCATGGTGATCCTTTTTTGTTCCATTGAAATAGCACCATTGCGAAGTCACATTTATCCACCATATGGATTTATAACAGAAGCATTTTTACCACTAGGTGCGTACCTCCTTCTTTTTGGGATTTTTACTTCAGCCCAATATATATCTCAAGATGCGAGACTGAGGAAAGAGTTTTACAAAAGTGCGGAGAGCCAGCTTAGTCTTCTAAAGAATATAGGAGTATCACAGATGGAAAAAGAATTTGAAGGAAAAATAAAATTTTTGCAGGAACATTCTAAATCGTCAAAAAAATGGAGGAGCCATATTTGGAAGAAGAGTTGGAAGAAGAGCATGTAAAGGAAATATTACGTGATGTATTGAATGAACTTTATTACTCAAAGAAGAGTAAGTAAAAGGCACAGAAATAAATCATTGTTATTCTTTTGTTTGGGTAAGAAAGAAATGGCTCGAACAATACCCGGTAGTGGGACTCGAACCCTGCAACTACATTCGCGGGTTTATAGAATTTTTATAATATACGAAAAAGAAATTTTTGACTTTTCTAAATGGTACATAATTGGAAAGACAATGAGTTAACCTATAAACATGAGAATCATAACTAATTAATCAATCATTGAAACTGCTTCTTAATACAGCCATTAATAGAATCATAATGCATAACTTAGCTATATTAATAATCTAATAGAAGATGAAAAAATTAAAATTGGAAAGTATTTGAAGGCTCTGTTAATTTAAGCAGCAAAAGCTATAGCTAAGAACATTCTATTTATTATATGAAAATTAGGTTTGAAAGAAATAAAACATCCTCAATTATCGTAATGTATTCTCTGTATCTGTATTTTCTTGGGTTGAGTTTAAGAAATACGTCTAAAGCAATATACTCTTTAAAGATAAACAAAGAAGTTACGTATCTGTATGGAATTGGATTCAAAGATTTGGTTCATGCCAAATCTACAACAAAAGAAAAAGAGTATCTGCCTTTATCATAGACGAAACAGTTATTCAAATTGGTAGCCAACAATACTGGTTATGGTTTTGTATTGAACCAATACACAGTTCTGCTTGGAATCTACATCTCAGAAGAGAGAAACATGTTTGTTGCTGAAAAATTCATCAGATCTTTAGTTCAAAAGTATGGAAAACATACTGTTTTTACAGATGGAGGTACATGGTATGATGAAGCATGTGAAGTAATTGGATTAAAACATTATCTACACTCACCATTTCAGAAAAGTTTGATGGAAAGAGTTAACCAGTATTTGAAAGATAGAATAGAAAGTTTTGATGACTATTATCCATGTATGCAAAAAGATGAATGTAATCTATTACATGTACATAACTGGATACAATTCTTTGTATCCATGTATAATGATACAATAACAAATAATAATAATGATTTTGAGTTAGAGGAGGTGAATATTATCTTAAATTAACAGAGCCTATTTGAAACTTTACTATTGAAAACTGCAATTGCTATTTTTTTTCTTTCTTTTATATTGGGTCTTACTTTTTTATATTCTGTATATGGCTTTTCTCCTGCATTGAAAACCGAATTGCTTACTAATAAAATAGAAAATTACATATATTACAGTCCAAATGATAGTTACAATAACACTCTAAACTTTTTAGAAAAAAATATCAATTTAGACAGAGTTTATGTAACAAGTAATGGTACCCACCTTGAAATAAAATTATTATTTAATGATTTTCTAGATAGACTTAAAAATGTATTGTTAAATAATAGTACTGTTCCACAGAATCTTTTTATTAACATATTTATCGACTCTGATGATGATGAAACAACAGGATTCTTAGGTTATAATTATAGATATTTGTTAACCCATAATATTTCAAATTCTTACAATGATGATAACAAGTTAAATCCTATTGCAAACTTTCAGGGTTCTACACAAAATTATTTAAACCAAACTGATATTCTGGAGGGTGAAGAACTAGAAGAAATAATAACAAGAACATTAAATTCTAAAAATATAGTTGAAAAACTTGACTGGATAATAAGGGGATATGAACTCTTAGACTATGACTTTCAACCCCTGTTCTTTACCTCCAAACTCAATAAAAAATATTTATCAGTTATTCCAGATGGATTTAAGATTACTTTAGACCTTGGTCAAATAGGCTATCCTTCAAACTATGCTCTCTTGGTTGAAGTTGGAAGGAAATCAGCAGACTACAAATTATCCAATGTATTTGGAAAAATACATGTTCCACGTCCAGATCTAAATTTAGAAGATAAAACAATAAATATTGCCAACGGTAAGAACTCGGTCGTTCTGGAATTTAATAACACTGGTTTATATAATTTAAATGTGAAGGTTAATGAACTGCTGAACAAAAATCTTTCTGATGATTTATCAATTAATTTTAGTCAAGGAAATCAATTTAATCTGTTAAGCGAAAAAGGTGCACTTCCTGTGGATGTTATGGTTGATTCTAATTATAAACAGAAAAATCTTGTTGTTCCTCTGAACTTATAGTGTTATAGGTGAAAATGATTTTACCAACTCAAATTTTAATAATTCACTAACACATGAACACATATATAATAAAATAATTTACTTGAATTTTAACCTTAATGAAAAGAATCGTTTAATAAACTTTGACGAAATTCCCTCTCAATATATTGCAGTATTTCTTGGAGCTGTATTTAGCTTTTTCATTCCGTCTATTACTAGGTCAACCAAGGAATATTTTCAAAAACGAACTGCCAATAAATACCTAAAAAATATTCTTAAAGAACAAAATTTGTCAGATAATCCTGATATTTCTATTAAAAATGTAATGAGTAATCTAAGGATCCTAAAACAAGAATTTATTAGAGGAAATATAACTAAGGATCAATATGAAATATTAAAAGAAAATATATCTGATATTCTAAAAGATTTGATATCTAAAAAAACTAGTGATAAAGAGTAACAAAAAGGTGATAATATAATACCTAATTTTGATATACGAATTAAAGGACTGGATAATAAATATTCATTTTGAATAAGCAATAAGACAGGGATATTTAACGAATAATACGAATGTATAAAATATAATTTTAAATAATTTATTTTCTAATATTATCAAATTTTAAAATAAAAAAATTTGGAATATTTTGAAACTTTAGAATTAGTTCTACTGACTTGGAGCTACTTGTTCTTCAACTAAATTTTTAGCATGATATGCTAACAATTTTTGTAAAACTTCTGCACCAAGATATCCTTTGACAGTCTCTTTCAAGTCAAGGTTGGATATGCCTTCAACTATAGCAGCAAACTTTGGATGCTTTGTCTTGAAATCTGTTATTTTTGCCTGAATTTGTTCGTCTGTCATTGTTTCTTTCATTGGTGAACTACTAGTTTGATTGGTTACTTTTTCTTCAACTAGATTTTTAGCATGATATTTTAACATTTTTTGTACAGCTCCAGCGGCAATATAGGCTTTGACAGTTTCTTTCAAGTCAAGAGTTGGTATTTGTTCAACTATAGCAGCAAATTTTGGATGATTTGTCTTGAATTCTGCTATTTTTGCCTTGATTTGATCTTCTGTCATTGTGTAATCTGTGTCTTCCTCTTGTTGTGCAACTATATTTTTAGGAATAGACACGAGTACCGCAGAACTTATTAAAAGAACCCCTAAAGTTAGGGCAAGTGATACGTTTTTCATTGTAGAGTAAGAAAAATGATACTATAAAAAGTTAGAGGAACTTAATTAATTGGTTGAACACTATAAAAGATAAAGAATACATATCTTGATATTTCAAGATATGAGTTGGGTATTATTAAATGTCTATTGAAAGAAAATTCTTAAATAATATCTTTTAGATTTATTTTACCAAAAAAGGCACTATATTCATATTTTAGTACTATATAGAAAGATATAGGCAACCTTTAAATATGCTTTAACAATGGAATTCATTCACAGAATGAAAACAGCATCTGAAAAGGGTTCCAAAGGCATTAGAATTTTGCAGATAATAGTTGGAATCATTGCTATAGCTCTATCAATTGCAGTAATAATAAATCCTGGATTTGGTATTGAATTTATTGTTTTTCTTCTTTCAATTACATTACTAGTGGTAGGAATAGAAAGAGTATCTATTGGTTTCTTGCCATATATTAGAAAATCATCTACTAGAATTAGTAATATTGTATTAGGTGGTTTAGCAATTGCATTAGCGATTATAGTTATAGGTTTTCCCATCTTTACAATGGGATTATTGGTTACTTTACTTGCTCTTGGTCTTTTATTTATAGGGGTTGCAAGAATAGTTCATGGAGTTATAGATAAGCAGACCTCAAAATGGTCAAGAGCATTTCTTGTTGGAGTAGGAGTATTATCTATAGGCATATCATTAATGGTATTTATAAATCCCTTGTTAGGCATATTTATTCTGACATTTATGTTAGCAGTTAACCTTTTGATAATAGGAATAGAAAGTATTGTACATGGAGTATCAGGTAAAAGGAATATAGCGACTTCTGCATCTACATCTACCAATTAATTCGCATGGTCAATAAATAATAGAGAAAAAGATATCTCTATTTTTATCTATATAATGCAAAAATTAGAAACAATATAATCCTATTTAAAACTGGAGATGAAATAGTCTTATGTTAATATGACTTTCAACTCAGTAAGAGAATAAAAAAGTATTATTTAATAATAAATTATTGCTTAAAAAGTTCTAGTGTCTAATACTGAAACTAGTTATAATAAATTTATGTATTTAATATAAAAATACTTTAATAATAATTATTATGAGTCATTCAAACAGAACTAAAGTTAAATCAATAATAACAAAAACATTAAATACACATAGTAGAATTAATAATAAAGTATCTGTTGTTACTAATACCTTAATTGTAATACTTGCGGAAAAAGTATTCAGAAAAATCCAATCTTATGTTATATCTTCATAGACTATTTTTGTAGTGAAAAATGCCATGTTCAAAAACATAAAATAATATAAGCACTATAACAACAAAATAATAATGGTAAGACAATGAGCGAAAGATCAGTAAATGTAGAATTACCTGATGAAGTATGGAAAGTTATAGACACTCAGTTTAAGCCTTTAAATGAAGAAACTGATTCTGAAATACTATCTAATATCATTAAGAATCATTTAGCCCAGAATGGATACTATCCAGATGTTGATAGTCTTATGAATGGAAATGGGTTAAAAGAGATTGTGGATGTCATTGACGATAAAGTAATGTCTCTAATGGATCTATTAAAAAAAGGAGACTTGCAAGTTTTCAAGAATGGGCTCAAACAATGCAAGAAAGAATAATAAAAAATACTCAATCTTTTAACTAAAAAGCTATTAAATAAATTTTTTTCTTGTAACAAAAAAAATAATATATGTTATGACAGTCATAAATGTCTATAGTATTATTGCTGATTCTATGTAGCTATACTAATTAGTATACAAAATATTATAGGGAAAACTTTATAAAATATAGTACCTGCATGTGGGACATATACAAAGCTATCTTTAAATAACTTTTTTTAAACTAAACTAAATTTTATTATCAGTAGTTTTTTTTGTTGGCTAATTAGCATTAGATTTCTAATTGTTATGTAGTAGATGAAATCACAAAGATATAGGATGTCCAATGATAAAGTCTGGAAGCAAATTCGCCAAAGAATTAATGACCCTTTTCGATATTATAAGAAAGGCTTAAAATACGATTATATTCTTCCATCAGGATATTTTGTTTCTCAAACTTATGGAGCTCTTCATAAATGCTGGCTTGGATTCGTCATCGCCAAGGAGAAATGGGAATGGGATAAAATAGATCTATATACTAGCAGGATACAAAAACTAGAAAAAGAATTAGGAATAGAAATAACTGATTTCTCAGAGTGGGGAATAGATTGATTCTCTAGTGATCTCTGTTTTCGTTTTGATTTAATGCATAATGGGTTACTATAAGTTTTCACTTCTTCAATAATGAATTTTGATTTCCTCTTATGATTATTGAACGGAGTTTATAATACATACTTTAGCCATTTCAAAAGTATGAGAATTTTTTTCTATACCTATGAATTTTCTATGTAGTCTTAATGCAACTACTCCACTAGTTCCATCCCCTTACTTTCTTCTGGAACATTATTCCGATTATTTTTCTGAATATAGTCATTGTAGTTGTTATGTAATAAAAAAAATGAATATTTCATAACTGTAAAAATAATACTGGACACACTGGACACACTGGACAAAGTGGACATACCTCCACTCTAGTAAAAATTTTTTACAATCTTCAATCCCATATGCTTCAAGAAGAGATTTTGAAGACTCATTGCCAAAATAATGTATATAAACTTGAGGCATTTTTGAGGACATTGACCATCCAGCGTAATCCCGCAGTGTATGTTCTTTCAAAATTAGAGATTTTGCAGTTAGAGCTGAATGCCTCTGGATGTAAGATGTCCATGGCTTTGTTAACAAGTTTCTAATATATGATTTTTCTGCTTCTGGAATACTGGAATCTTCATTAACTAACTTTGGAAAATATCGTTTCTTGTAGTTTTGCGTGTAGAGTTTGTATAATGCATTTTCACTTAGTCTTTCCCCAAAGTTGCTGTCGGCTAGAGATATAAAAAGAAAAGCATCAGGATTATTAGCTAATGGATGTGAATTGATCCAATCCTTGATGTAAGGAATGGAGAATATGAGAGGAAGGGTTCGAGGTTTAGTCTTGCTTTTTAATATATGAATCTCAGCATATTGTATTCCAGTTGATGATATTTTAAACTTGATATCCTTGAGTTTAAGCGAAAGTAATTCATGCGGACGACATGATGTATCATTTGCCATTGCATGATAACATTTGTCTCTTTTTTCTGGACAATATTTTAAGAAGAGTGCATGATCTTCATTAGTCCAAATATCTGATGATTTATAAGGAGATGTTTCCTTTCTCGAAAGTTGTTTGATTCCTTGCATACACTTGCATACATGATGGAGTAATCCATTTCTTTTGATCTACTTCATTATTTTGATAAAGATTGTATAGCCATCTGAAAAATTTGCTTATAGTCATTTGTCTTGTATTGTAGGTTCCTATCCATTTGTGAGTAGGATCATCTGACTCAGTCTTCCTTGAAGAATTCAAAAAATCCATTACATCATTTTTGGTTATTTTTTCAAAATCTTTGTAATGAAGGAATTCATAAAATAAGGACAAGATTTTGATATGTGTTAAAGTGGTATTAAATCTAACATTCTGGTTATTATGTTCTGTTATCAAGAACTCATAAAAAATCTTTGTATTTTGTAGATTTGTAGAGGACATCTTTTTGAAAATAGAAATGCAATAGAGAGGATGAGCTCTGTATATGGATTTAACTTTTTTTCCAAACCTGCTACTACCAGAACTAGATCATCATTGCTATTATCAATAACATTAGCAAAAGTAAAATTTTGTGTCATTACTGTATGATGATAATTTTGCTCTTCTTCTTTATAAAAACTATGGATAATAACATGACCAGAATGAATGATATTATTTACAATATCCGGAGAATGGGTATTTTTTACCATGCATAAACATTCTCCGGATATAACATGGAGTTGTTTTAAAATAAGTTTCCCATATCAATTATTATAGTTTCCTACAATTTATTCTCTTTCGTTATTCTATAACAAAGGGAAATATAATTGACTAAGCTAGTAAAAATTCTATTTTCTACTCTAGAATTAATTTAGTCTATTATTAAATAAAAATTTTTTTATCTTGTTTATTAATATTTGAACGGCTATGTAGAAACCATCAGCATAATGACCAAATTAATCATTCTATGAACATTAGA
>CAWIYT010000149.1:0-4370 GCA_963840085.1 uncultured Nitrososphaerales archaeon | reverse complement strand
CCAATATCTTATAATCCATGTATAATATGCTTCTGGGCCTACATAAAGTTACAGATACGACTTGGGCCTAAAGGGGTTTGAACCCTCGACCTACCGGTTATGAGCCGGTCGCTCTACCAGGCTAAGCTATAGGCCCACCCTATTTTGACTATACTCCAGTAGAAAGGATATAAAAATTTAAGTCCAAAATTAATTCTAAAAATTTTTTATATTTGAGGTACAGTATCTTTTACATAAGTATCATATACTGAATCAAGAATTTGATTTTGAGCAGCAAGAGAGTTGACTGATGCTCGTAAAATTAATTCAGTTGAATTCTTATCAATTATTTTATTGATTTCACAATCAAGGATAATTGTTTTCCATAATTCTGCATGTTCAATATCTGCAATTTCATGTATTTTGAAATATATTATAGCATCCTCCTTGGAAATGCCATAGAATTTTTGTAAACCTTCAATTTTCGTTTTACTAATTTGAGGAAGTTCTTTTTCAAAAGAATACATAGTAGATGCTCCCTCAAGTAGAGATGAGCAAGATAATTTTTTTAAATTTTCAATAGCCATATTAACTTCATTGTTTCCAGCATATTCAACTAATTCTCTTTTTTCTATTCCTAAAGATAAAGCAAATTTTATCCATGGTTCTATATGATCTGATTCTTCAATTTGAATTTTTTTTATTGCTTTTAAATAGTGACACACAGAACCGTGATTTTCAAGCTTATTATAAATATTGTAAACAAATTCTGGAACAGTTTTGACTAATTGAAAATATTCTTTTGAATAACCACGTAAATGATTCAAAGTTAACTTTCCTTCTCTCCAAAGAGTATAGAATTGGTGATTTAACAGGCTCCTTTGACTTATTTCATTATCAATTGTTTTTATTAATAATCTTAAATTATCAGTGTAAATACTACTATTCATATAATCTAAAGGAAGTAAACAATAGAAAAACCTTTTGAATTTGGCTAATATTATTAGACTTTTAAATTAAGAAAAGATTTTATAGAAATTAAAATTAAAAAAGTCATTGTGCTCCGGTGGTGTAGTAGCTATTATACTGGCTGCACAGTCCGGTCAAGCATTGTGGCCTTTCGAGTCGCAGATCCCGGGTTCAAATCCCGGCCGGAGCAATTGAAATAAGAAATTTTCATAAATATTATTGAAATTAACTAAAGACAAGTCTGTCGTAGCATTAATATTCTTATTATTTTTAACAAGAGTGAAGATCAGGTACTTGGATGGCGATATTACTAGTAGTAAAAATACAAATCAAAAATCAAGTGGATCGTTAATGGAACAATTTGGTAATTATTTGTTAAAAATTAATAATACTTTGGAAAGGGAATTGGATCTCTATTCATGGTCTGAATTTTATTCATCTCTTAAATATGCCTGCGATGGAGGAAAGCGAATTCGTCCTCTTATTTTGGTATTATCTTATGAAATTATCAGGTCAAAACAAAATGATGATAACATATTCAATAATATTAATCTAGATTTTTCTAAAATAGATGATAAAAGATATTTAGCAGCTTCTGCAATAGAACTTTTACATACAGAATCAGTAATACATGACGATATTATTGATGAAGAAAATGTACGACGAGGAAAACCTTCATTTCATATTAAATACGGCTATAATAATAGTATTCTAACAGCCGACTTTGTCCTAGGAATAATTTTGAATATCACTTCCAAGTTAAACAATCCGCGAATATCTTCTGAAATCGCCAATGCTGCTATTCGAATGAGCGAAGGAGAAATAATGGAAATTAGATTGAACAAAGCTAACGCAATTACTGAAGATGATTATATTAAAGTACTAGAAAATAAAACTGCTTCTCTTTTTGAAACTTCAACAAGAATTGGGGCAATTTTGGCTGAAGCAGACGAAGAGGATATAAGAGCTATGGGAAATTTCGGGCATTTAATGGGAATAGCATACCAAATTCATGATGATCTTGATGATTGGAATAATGAAGATAGATTATTTAATTTACTGATGAAACAAAATAATCATTCTCAAGCTTTAGTTAGTAAAATGGAAAGACTGTACAAATCTTACTCTATCAAAGCTAAAAATGAGCTTAATTTAGTACTAAATAATATTCAAAATAAATATACAAAGCGCTTAAAGCATCAATTAGAAGAACTTACTAATCTTAATATGTTACCATTATGACTGTAACTAAAAGATAAGATTTTTTTACTAAGAGCCTATCCGAAAAGTAGTTTATAGTATTTTAGTTATTATATATAATAGACTTTTTAGACAAGGCTAAATCTATGTAGTATCTTAAACTTTATGAGATAATTTATTTGATATCTGTCATTTCTGGAATTGATTCATCATATGAAATACCAGACGCATTATGGAACAGGATTGTTCTTCTTTTACCAAAGACAAGAAGAAATAAGAAGAAAAGTGGTCGTCCTAGGATGGATGATAGAAAGGCAATGACTGCTATATCTTCTACATAACACGTACTGGATGTCAGGGGAAAGCACTACCACGAAGTCTTGGTGCATCAAGTACAGTACATGACAGATTTCAGGAATGGAGAAAAGATGGAGTATTCAAACAAATGTGGATTGATGGTCTAAAAATATATGATGAAAAAATTGGTATCAACTGGAAATGGCAATCAATGGATGGTGCAATAACAAAAGCACCTCTTGGGGGGAAAAAGTACAGGACCAAATCCTACAGACAGAAGTAAATCTGGTACCAAACGCAGTCTTATTGTAGATGGTCAAGGTATTCCTCTTGGAATCACTGTAGATGGTGCTAATAGACATGATATGAAGATGACAAGAGCAACACTTCAGAGTATAGTGATACATAGACCATTGCCATCATCATCATCATCACCACTAAAATTACAACAACAACATATCTGTCTTGACAAGGGTTATGACTATCCTGAGGTATATGAGTTACTTGAAGAATATGGGTATACCATGCATATTTGCAAGAGAGGAGAAGAATACAATAATGATAACAAAAAGAAGAGAAGAAGAATGATACCTAAATACAGAGCAAGAAGATGGGTTGTTGAAAGAACACATTCCTGGATGAACCGATTCAAGCGATTGTTGATTAGATGGGAAAAGAAGGAAAATAATTATATTGCAATACTACATTTTGCTTGTGCTTGGATAACATATAAGAGAGGAAGGGTTTTCGGATAGGCTCTAACTAATATAAGATTCATGGACAAGGATAAAAAAATTGCCATAACATTTTTTTCTTCATAGAAAATATTAGTAACAGATAATTAAAAAGAATAAATAAATTATTTTTTAATTTATTAAAAATATATATTTGTATTTGTATTTGGTATTTTTACTATCTGCTCATTTACTTGAGTATATTTTATAGGCTTTATAGGCAAGATAAACCTTAAAAATTAAAATTATGTGATATGTAATATCTTTAAGTAAATGTAAAAAGAAACTAAGATTTTTAAATTGATAGGAGATGTCTCTACAATCATATTAATTATTTATTTAGAAATGTTTTTTTATATTACAATAGTGTATAGGAAATATGGTATCAGGAAAATATTTTAACAGGGGTGTGAAAGCTTTAGATAATCCAGATGTTGGCTATGTAGTAAGAGAAACTCCAGATAAAATAATAGTATTTGGTGGAAAAGGAAATAGGTATGATATACCAATATCTGAAATTGACCAAGTAGGAGGAAATGTACTAGTTGGATTAAATTTTTCGGATATAGAAAAAAAATATAAAGTTGAAAGAAATGCACCACTACCAACTAGCAGAAGGGACCCTTGGACTGACGACAGAAAGCAAGTCGATTTAGCATATTATGAAGGAAAGTATCCAAAATCTCTCTTTAACAAAGGAGTTAGAGCCGAAAATGAAGATGATTCTGGATTTGTAATTAAAGAAACTGATGATAAAATAGTAGTATTTGGATATTCTAATGATAGATATGATATTCCCAAATCAGAGATAATAGCAGTAGGGATGAATGTGATTATAGGAAAAAATTTTCCAGAATTATTAAAATATAAAGTAGATAGAAATGCTCCGTTACCTACTGGAGAACCAATTGAAACAGTTGTTGAAGAAGCTTATCCTGAGGATTCAAACAATAAAGATAATCGAAAAAAATAATATTAAAAAAATTAAATAGTAAGAGTAAAACTATATTTTTTTGTTTTACTTTTTCTTTTTCTTTGAATCTATTGCAATCAATCCTCCACTAAATAGAAAAATCCCAAAAATTGTTAGAAATAGTGATGCATATTCAAAAGAAGTATATAGAAAAATACCAAGAACTTGTGTTGCGGGATATCCTATGAAGTCAAATTGTTATTAGATGTATCCTGTAT
>CAWIYT010000148.1:0-12302 GCA_963840085.1 uncultured Nitrososphaerales archaeon | reverse complement strand
AGGATGGATTCCACTTTTAATATTATAAACTACCTTTGCCTAGATCTATTATCCAAAGATTGAAGGAAAATGAATAATTGAATCAGTCAACAACAAAAATACAATTAACAACAACAAAAGATCATATCAATGAGGAATTGGAAAAGAACAGTAGGAAGACAAAAGACTCTCAAAACCAAATAATTAATTGTAGCCTACTCTACTACTACTCATTCGTTTACTGGTTTGCTTATTACATTTACTTTTCATTATAGGCTATGGCTTTTTTAAATAAATTTGTTAGAGTTTATAGCGAAATAACCTTTTTATTGTTATTGTTGGACTAGCAAAGAAAAAAGATAATAAAATGAATGATAATCAAGGCTTTATGGATGATGAAAATTTAATTGAAAGAAAGAAAAGATTAGAAGAAGAATTAGATAAGAAAATCTCTAATGATTATCGTGAATTCATAGAGAAATCAAATGAATATTTACAAAAAACAAAAGAAAATACTAAAAGATACTATCAAGATTTACTTTCTAAAGAATTAGATTCAATGGAAAATGCTTTAAAATCAGGTAATACATTACAAGCAATGAGTCATAGACTGACAGCAAATGTTTATGAATCTATTATTCAGAATTATAAATTTTAATTAAACAATGAAAGGAGAAATTCTAGCAATTAACAGACTAGTTAACTAAATTATATTATATCATTTGTTTTCTTTCTCAACTGTTGTTGTATATTCTTTCGCTTAAAACTAATAATTGATCAGATAGATGAGTCAATGCATCTTCTTTTACCTTGTCTTTTTCTCTCTGAATGATTGATTGATTATATGTAATTCTTTGATTCTTGTTTGTAAGTCTGCTGCTCCTTATTATTCTAATTGTGGAACATTTAGAAAAGGTAGGTATGGTTAAATTTCTTAAAATTTATAAATTGTATAAACCCGTGAATACAAGTAATGAGTTCAAATCCCATCCCCCTCCATACTAATTATGGATTTTCAAAGTCATACAAGATATTGAATGTCTATATCTGTCTTAAAAGTGTACATTTAACTACTATTGATAATAATGATAATAAATTATAAAAATAAGAACCCACAAGTATACCTTATGGGCTCGAGTCCCAATACATGTAATTTATGAACATCTTTAATTTTAGAATTTCATCTTGATCCCCTACCAATTAATTATGTTCTACTAATAGCATATACAGATATTCATTAAATAATAAGTTATAAAATTAGATATTAAATTTTACTATCAATACAATGTATTGTTCAGTATTATTATATAAATATCCGAATCTTATTAATCTTTTTCTTCTCTGGTTAGATGTGGTGCAGAAGCCTTAAAAATTGCATATACATAATCACCTGTAACAATTCCAAGGTCTTCTACAGCAGATCTAGTTATTCTTGAAATTAGATACAGATTATCAGATTTTAGATGCACATCAATCATGTTATGTCTTTTGACTATATCAACTATTTTGACAAAAAGTCTATTCCTTGCACTAGTTTTTATTTTCTCTCTTGATAGTATAATATCTTCACGTTTGACTATAACACCAATTTTAGATTTAGGTGAGAAATTTCCAATTGTATAAAGCAGATTTGATCCCACTTTAAATTCTGTTAGATCGTTTTCACAATTAGTAACTTCTCCAGTAAAATAATTACCTGACGATATTATTTTGTTATAAAATAGTGATGATGATGAGGATCTAGTATACGAATTAAGTATTACTTCAAGAGTTCCGCTTTCTTCTATCTTTCCTCTATCTAGAAATGCGATTGAATCTGCTAATGCATAAATGTCTTCATTAAAATGGGTCACATAAATGGTTGGAATTTGTTGTTTTTTTAATATATCTCTCAATTCTATCCTCAATTTGTCTCTTGCTAAGGAATCAATATGTGAAAGAGGTTCATCTAGCAATATTACATTTGGATTTAAGACAAGAATTCTTGCTAATGATATTTTTTGCTTTTCTCCACCACTAAGATTGTCTATTTTTCTATTTAACAAATGATCAATATCTAGATCATCAATAATTTTTTTTATAGTCTCAATCTTTTCTTTAGACTCTCGTTCTTTCCTTTTAAGTCCAAAAAGAATGTTATTATACACATTCAAATGAGGAAACAATGATGGATCTTGAAAAACATATCCTACTTTTCTTTCCTCTATAGATTGCTTAGTTATCTCTATACCATTTAAGATAATTTTACCATTGTCAGGTCTTAAAATTCCTGCAATTAAGTTAATAAGAGTTGTTTTTCCACTTCCCGTCGGTCCTAATACAACCATAATATCATTATCTATTGTAAGATTCAGCGGTCCCAATACAAATTTTCCAAAATTTTTTGTGATATTATCAATTTCTAAAACCATATAGAGATCACCAGCCAAATTTTAGAACTCGTTGCCTTCTTATTAGCACAAATATTGTTAAAGCAACAAGTGCTATTATTATGACCAATATGATTCCAGCAACTGAATTTCTTATTCCACCTATAGCATTATCTTCAAAGATTTGAATAGAGATAGTGTGTGGATTATATGCCATCATAATTGTTGCACCCAATTCACCAATAGATCTGATCCATGCCATTAACAAACCAATGAGTATTCCTATCTTGGCTAATGGAAGAGATACACTAAAAAAAACCTGCCATTTCTTTTTTCCTAAAATTCTTGCCACTATCTCATATCTTTCAGGAATAGATTCAAAAGCAGCCTGAGTAGGAAGAATCAGGAAAGGTGAAGCAACATAAGTTTGGGCTATAATGATTCCAAGAACTGATTGTGTGAAATCTACTGGTATCATTTTTCCAAGAAATGAATAAGGACCAAAGACCCCCAAAAGCATTGTTCCACTGGCTAGGGGTGGAAGAACTAGCGGAAGTATAACAATCATACGTATTAGAAATTTAGCCTTGAATTGAAATCTAGCAAGAACGAACGCTAATGGGATTCCAAATATAGAAACAAGTATAGTTGAAATAGTCGCGGTGGTCAAACTCAATATAACAGAATCTAATATCTCAGTTCTTTTCAGTGATTCTACCAAGTTCGTAGGTTCAATTACAAAGAGTAATCCAAAAAATGGATAGATAATATATAATACAAGAATTAATACTAGAGTTGAAATGACAATATTAAATCCAGATATGTCTAGTTTTCTTAAAGTGGAATTAACGATAACTCACTCACCATCACTATCCTTAAGAAATACTAGTTATGTTCTTGAATAAGGGATAAAATTTCAGGTTTCAGTTGGTGTGTATCTCCTTGCAAAATTGGCTCTATAGGACTTAGTCCAACTTTTTCTAAGATTTTTTTTCCATTCTCTGATAACAGAAATTCGACAAAAGACATGGCGCCTTCAATGTTTTCAACAGTGTTTGGTATAGTAAATGAAAAAAATATGGGATTACCATAAATGGTTTCACTAGTTCCCAACTTGTAGGATATTTTATTATAAAAATTTGTATAATTGAGTTCACTTAGATTAATTTGATCTGGAAGTGTGATATAAGGGAGACCTTTTGCTATTGCTTCATGTTTATAGGCAGCAGTTGCATCAATTTGTCCAGAGTCCAGAATAGATTTTAAGACTTCTTCAGGAAAAATTTGCTCTTTGTTTCTATCTTCGCCTAAAATCTTATCTTTAATTGTAGAATCATTATAGTAAATATTTGCTAATTTTGCAGCAATGACCGTATAGTATCCTTTAGGATCTAGTTCAGGATCAGTTCTTCCAAACTTGAGTCCTTCTTTCTCAAGAACCTTATACCATGGTATCTCACCTTTGCCAGCCTTCAACAAATATGAAGAAAAGGGACTTTGTGGATTATATGCAATTACAAGTTCAGCAGATCCAAACTTTACAAGCCAATTTGCTAATGGAAGACTATGATTAATTAACCTCTCGATGGGAATTGTATCGGCGCTAACAAATACATCTGGCTTTCGAAATCCATCCAAAATCATGTTGGAAATCTGCACAGAACCTTTTCCCTCTCCTATAAAATTGTATCCTGTTATGTTCTGAAATGCTGATTTAATATCATTTTCGAAAATGTTGACTAATGAACCTGCATACATGACTGATACATCTTTATCGATTGTCGTGCCATTTGATTCTTGGATACTAGGTGTAAATAATATAAAAAAGATAAGCGGCAAAAAAACTACAGATAAAATTATAGCCGTAGTATTAATACTGATTGTATTACTAAACATACAAAAATATTCTTTGTCCTATGTATATGTAAATCTATTTTTGATAATGATTTAAAAATATAATTTGAATAATAGAGAATATGCTCTTTATATACAAGGATCCCCAACTGTACCTTATCGGTTCAAATCCATTTCTTATGTTTATCAATTGATATTTTATAAAATAATTAAACATATTACATGGATCAAAACTATCATGTCAAAAACAATTCACAAATCTCCTTCGACTACCGATGAATAAAATTATAGATTTATTTTAAAGAATAGTTTACTTGGTAAAATAAAGTTATGGTTATACTACTAACTATTTAAGTTTTAAATATTTTTTCTAATTCACTATAGAACTCTTTTTTTGCATTGTTATACATTGAATATCAAAGTACTTCATTGCATAATATTAAACAAATGTTTATAACATAATATCATTTATTACGATCACAATGGATTATGAAAATGTAGGAAAAACTATCATGGATATGGATCCTGCTGTGCGTTTCGTAACAATATTTGATACTAATGACCAAAAACCCATATACTCAGAACATAAACCAGGTGTAACAAATTTACTATCAAAGGAAGAAAGTCAAGAATCTCTTCAATTGGCTATTAATGCATGGAAAACACGTAGTAAACTTGAACCAAAAATTGGAAAAGGAAAATATGTTCTTGCAGAATATGAAAAGATAAAGCGAATTACTATGCCTCTAGATGAAAATCATTTGCTTTACATAACTACTGAAGTTGGATGTGACACTCATAACCTTATAGATAAAGTTAGGAAATTGTAACTTCTAAAGGAATTAAGATGCCATTTCTATTCATTTTAATTTTTTATCTCATTTCTCATTAAAAATTTTAATATCAAAATAAAGTTATTTAAATTTCCTCAAGAATACTCAAATATTGATAATCATTAAATTTTAATACTCGAAAATAGATAGAACCCAGATTTGATGGACTCGTGGGTTCGAGTCCCACTTCCATTGCTCTAATTTGTCAATAAACTTACAACTTTTCTAATAATAAAATTAATTTATCAAGATCTTCCTCCACTATTATAAAAATGTGGAGAAATTCTAATACCTTTACCTCTTTGTGAGACAATTACATTTTCATTCTCTAATTTTTTGACAATTGTTAAAGGATGTAATTTTTTTGATCTAAATACGATGATTCCAGATCTTTGATTTTTATTTTTTATAGGAGAAATAATCTCGAAATTTAGCGATTCTAATTTTTCGATAATATAATCTGTTAACTGTAAAATTCTATGTTCTATATTCTTTATACCAATACTAGAGAGATACTTAACAGCAGCATTCAATGAAATTATATTCTGAAAATGAGGTGTTCCAATTTCAAATCTTGTTGCATTATCAGACATTTCAATTTGTTTGTTATTTTCATAATTATCAATTTGTTTTTGTCCAAAATGACTAAAGAATGAAGGCTTTAATTGATATTCGTCTAAATATTTCTTATTAATATAAATTGCTCCAATTCCGAAAGAAGATAGCATCCATTTGTGCCCATTAGTAGCAGCGAAATCTACTCCTTGTTCTTTAACATTAAAATAAAGAGATCCTAGAGACTGTGTAGAATTGATAACCAAGAAGATTTTTTTTTGTTTCGTAAAATTACTAAGTTTATCCAAATCTATCCTATATCCAGTAGAAAACTGTACATGACTTGTAACTATCGTTTTAACAATATTATTATCATCAACTTTTGATTCTAAATCATATATTAAATCAACTATATCTTCTAATTCAATTCTATTGTTATCTCGACACTTAACAAATCTTACATTTTTAGGATTATTATTAATCCATGGCAAATTGGAAGCTGGAAATTCTAGGTCATTTAAAATTACTATTCCCTTATTTGAAAGCATATGAGAAATAATATTCATTCCTTCACTTGTAGAATGTGTAAAAGCTATTTCCGAATCATTTGATCCAATAAATTCTGCATATCTTTTTCTTGTTTCTTCTTTAACTTTGATATATTTAGTCCATATTTTTCCTCCATGATCCATTAAATTTTTATAAAATTTACATGCTTCTCTATATACTGGAATAGGTATTGGTGAAATAGCTGCATTATCTAGATATGAATATTTTTTTGTTATCGGAAAATCTTTTCTAATTTTAATCCAGTCACATTTCATAATTTTGGAAAGATTTATAGTATTATAAATATTATTTAAATAGTGTTTATTCTAGATTGTCTTGCTAGCAATAATCTTAATTATGTCCAAATTAATCTATAATAGATATTTTTATTCCTTTAGAAATAGTTTACTATTTCTTAGGTAATATATATGTTATAATTGAATATTTACATTCATTGAAATCAGTAGGTTTGAAATTAGCAATTTCTTCACAATTTTCATATATTTTTTCTGGCTCTGACTATATGAAAATCTTTATTGGGTAACAATCCCTATTGTATACAGGCTAGGTTCAAAGTTAACATACTCCGTATGAGAGTGAGACTCTGACTGAACCAATATCCGAGCGGCTATACTACTGCCTCATAAAGAAGGCGAATGGATGTTTGCCGCCTGCAAGCCTAAAAATAAAAAATAAAAGAAAAAAAGATTGAAAAGTAACATGTATAGCATATGCTATTTTAGATAATTTTTAATATTATGAATTATAATAGAATATTACGCTTGACAGGAACATAAGGATGACCTGATACAGATAGAGATTTTCATGGATGTTAATTTAAGGATTAAAGTAGTCATACATTCTACTTTTCTATTATGTTCTGTGCTCAATTTTAATAGATTTTTTCAATTTATTTCCTTATTTTTGCTTAACTTAAGAGCCAAAAAGAAAGTCAAATTACTTTTCTTCCTTATGATATTTTCCAGAATAAAAGAATTATACTACTTATTCAAAGTTGTAACAGCGATGGAATTGAATCAAATATATGCATAGATAATAATAAAGAGCTTAACCTACTTAACTAGAATGTTTTAACTAGACTAAGCAGTTTTTTTTAAGATAACTTATCATCCTTATTCAATAGAACGATCAATTTATTATTAGAAGCTCTTTTATCTTAGTTTGCAAGTCCGCTCCTTGCCTTTCCAATTGTGGAATATTTATGATATACTATTCTACTACTTTATCTCTAAAGTTACCATATTTTGTAAAATAATAAATAATTTGTCTATCTATACATTTGCTTTTCAAATTTATTGGCTGCTGCTTGACTATTTATAATTTTTAATTTATTTTCTATATTCTCAGCTTCTTTAATCAATAGTTGTATTTCACAATAGGCTTCAGGAACAATTTTACTTATAGCCTGAACAACATTTGCTGCTGCTCTAAAATCAGGTACACCAGCTATGACATCAACAACAAATACAACGACGTCAATATTCTTCCAATTTGATTCATTCAAAAGAATTCCAGGAATTCCGTTAATCGTTCCATATTTCAAAGGGAAAATCCCTACATTATTTAATTCCTTCATTATAATTGGAGAATTTGAAATCACATTCAGAGAGGGCTCCTCTTGTTCTTTTTTTGTTGTTCTATCTTCTTTTCTAATTGCCTTACCTGCAATACTTATTATTGTCTTACATTTATTATCTTTAGACCATCTCAATATGATATCAGCTACTGGTCTATATGCTGATGGATTTAGAATTAGTTCAGAAATAAAGAATCCTAATTTTTTTTCTTCATTTGCATAGATTCTAGCTGGAAAATTTGGTTTAGCATCATAAATTACTGACATGGGTGAAAAAAGAGAAGAATCAAGGATACCAACTAATTCAGTTTTTAAAGAATTGATAAAACATCCACAAGCTATAGTACTAGTAAGACCAATATTGTAAAAACCATCAAATACAACACCATCTTCAATATTAATTTCCTTTAATTTTCGAATTTCAATTATTGGTTCAGTATGCACAATATATTTTCAATTTCATTATTTTAAACTTTTACAGATAAATTAAGAGACAGAGATACAAACAGAAATTTTTTTTAGTTATAATATTATAAACCCGCGAATGTAGTTGCATGGTTCGAGTCCCACTCTCGGCGTTGAATCCTCGGTTCGAATCCTATTTTTTGTAGAATTCATAGTTAAATCTAACAAGAACTAAGAAATAACTTTTACTTTTATTATCATATTAGTCCTTTTCTTGATAAATGGACTTTCATTAAACTATTTGAAGATCTTTTGCTAAATTTTTTTTTTCGTCATAGAATATTTTGTTTTATAAATAAATATATTTGTATAATTACTACAAGAATTTCCTAAAGATCCTGCATATAAGTCACTGTTAAAGTAATATATTGATAATAGAGATAAAATCTAATACTTTTAAAATACCCAACTAAAACAGCTATTTAAAACCCCTGGGGAATCAAATCAAAAAAATCAAAATGATAGCAGCGCATGCAGCAATGCAGCGCTACTTATAACATATAATATATTTT
This sequence comes from uncultured Nitrososphaerales archaeon, assembly GCA_963840085.1. GTDB lineage: Archaea > Thermoproteota > Nitrososphaeria > Nitrososphaerales > Nitrososphaeraceae > TH1177. The sequence continues at coordinate 3,589 of CAWIYT010000148.1, read as the reverse complement.
TTTTATTGTGGATTCTTTTGTATAGATAGAATATATTTTTTCTAATATTTCTTTAATATTAATAAATTATAAAAGATAATAACAATAAGAATAAATAGAATACAATTAGTTGACTAACGTGATTTACATAATAGAATTGTACATATTGTAATTACAAATTTTAAACTAAAGAATTTACTGATCATATTATCAAAGGGAGAATGGACTAAAGAGTTCCGTTAATATATATAAAATAATTTTTTTTATAAACGATAAGTATGCTGTTAGGTTTTTTAGTTATTAGGGTTCAGTGGGATTTGAACCCTTCTATAAAGTGGGACCAACAATCAGTTTAAGAAATATTTTTTACAGTTAAGAAAGTAATAATTTTAAATAAATAGTATAATACAGAGACGTATAATGGCAATAAAGAAGGAGTCAAAGAGTCTTGGTATGCCTTGGGAGAAAGAGTATGGTTACTCCCAGGCAGTAAAGGTTGGAGATACTATCTATATATCTGGACAAGTAAGTCATGATGATGAAGGCAAAGTTGTCGGACGAGGAGATATGGAGACTCAGATGCGTCAGGCTTATGCGAACATCCAGAAGATGCTCGAACAGTATGGGGCAACTATGGACAACGTAATAGATGAAGTACTCTTTGTGACTGATATGAACACAGCATTCGCAGCAGCGGTCAAGTGCAGACAGGAGGTCTTTTCTGGCCAACCAATTGTGGCAAGTACCATTGTGCAAATTCAACGACTTGCATTCCCTGATCTCATGATAGAGATTAAATGTGTAGCAAAATTGGAATCTTCTTTATAGTGAAATGATAGGTAGAAGTAGGTCTATCTTATCATGTGATGTTCTTATTATAGGTAGTGGCTCTGCAGGTCTTAGATCTGCAATTGAAGCTCATGATTCCGATGTTGAGAATGTTCTCATAATTAGTCAAAGTAGGAAAGGTGATCCTCATACTGTACTTGCAAGAGGTGGCATCAATGCAGCACTAGGTACTATGGATCCTGAAGACAACTGGATGATACATGCTGCTGATACCCTACGTGAGGGCGAGTTTCTTGCCGATTATGAACGAGTTGAAGTATTATGCAAAAATGCGCCTGATGCTATAAATGAATTGGTTAATTGGGGTGCTAGATTTCATAGAGAGAAAGACGGTAGATTAACACAGCGATTTTTCGGAGCCCATACTTATAGAAGAACTGTATTTTACCAAGATTGGACTGGAAAGGAAATAATTCGCGTATTAATGGAACAAGTTAATCAGCGGCAAATTGAAATTTTAGACGATATCTACATCCTAAAATTATTAAAAGCAGACACTGTAAATGTAAAAAGGGAAAAAGAAACAAAAATTATAGGAGCATTTGGAATAGATTTCAAAAATAAAGAATTTGTAATATTTAAATGCAGAGCTTTAATACTTGCCTCTGGTGGATATACTCGAGTCTACGATATTAGTAGTTCTAGAAGTTTTGAAAACTTTGGAGAAGGTATAGTTTTTGCATATGAAGCAGGAGCAGATTTAGTAGATATGGAAATGGTACAATTCCATCCTACAGGAATGGTTTGGCCAGAGAAAGCATTGGGTACCTTAGCTACTGAAGCAATACGTGGAGAAGGAGGAATTTTGTTAAATTCAAAAGGTGAAAGATACATGAAAAATTACTATCCTGAAAGGATGGAACTAGGACCTCGTGATGTAGTAGCTCGCGCTACCTATAATGAAATAGTCTCTGGAAGAGGTACTAAACATGGAGGAGTTTGGTTGGATGTAACTCATCTTCCAAAAGAAAAAATTTTGGAAAGACTTTCCACTATGTACGAACAATTCAAAAATATGAATGGAATTGATATATCCAAAGACAAAATGGAAGTTGGGCCTACGGCACATTACTCAATGGGCGGGATAGTGGTAGATATGAAATGTAGAACAAAGATTAGAGGTTTATTTGCGGTAGGAGAAATAATAAGTCAGATCCATGGTGCTAATCGTTTAGGTGGAAATAGTTTACTAGATACTCTAGTTTTTGGAAAAATTGCTGGTTATGAAGCTGCAACGTTTGCAAAGGAAAATAGTAAAAAGCAGAAAGGAGAAGAAAAAAAGGAAACAGAGTCATCATTATTAAAATTTAATATAAACGATAAAAAAAAGGAAATCGATGTCATTGATATTGGTATTGATGATGATATCTTTATAGTTAAGGAACCAATTATGTTTCTCAATGAAATACAAGAATTAATGAAACATAATGCTGGAATAATAAGGGAAGAGATAAAGCTCAAAAAGGGGTTAAAAAGAATTTCAGAATTAAAAAAAGAGTTTTATTCTAACGATAAAATAATAAAAGAATTTAAAATTGATCATGATCATGAAAATATTGTTTTAACTTGGGAAGTAAAGTCGTCATTGGTTATTTGTGAGGCCATAATAAAAAGTGCCCTTATGCGACAAGAGAGTAGAGGAGCTCATTACCGGTCTGATTTTCCAAATCCTGATGATGGTAAATGGAAGGTAAATATCTATTGCAGAGCAGAAGGAAAGGAAATGATTTTATTTAAACAGAATGTTAAGGAAATTAAAGGACCATTAATAGATTTGCTCAAAAATCATACTAAATCTGAACATCATCGAGAATTTGAATAACTAAATATACAAAGCACAAATTTAATAAATAATAAATAAAATTAATTTGATTTAACTCAACTAATATTGAAAGATAATTTATCTATTAAAATTGGTAACTAATCTAGAAAAAAGTAATTAAAAAAATATTAGTGGATAACTAACACATAACTAGCACATAATTGAATCAACTTATATACTTTGAGATGGACACCTTTATACGCTATTGTTTTGTTCTTTAACCTATATTTATTTAAGTATTTGTAATAATCGTAGCCAGAAATCGAAGAGTTTTCTGCAATATATTTTAGAATGTCTATTGTTGTATTTCCAAACTCTAAGATTTTTATTTCTTTAGGTTTAGGTAGAAATAACAAATATTTTTTTATATTTTCCATGAACTTAAATTATAGAATGAATAGTGGAAGTGTATTCGATTTAATAGTTATAGGAACAGGATCAGCAGCATCAGCAGCTGCTCATGAATGTCGTTCGAAAGGATGGAGTGTAGCTATAATAGATTCATTGCCATTTGGAGGCACATGTGCATTACGTGGATGCGATCCTAAGAAGGTATTAGTAGAGGCAGCCAAGATTGTTGACTCAACCCAGAGACATGAGAATAAAGGTATAACTGGTTTACAGGAAATACATATAAAATGGTCAGATTTGATACGTTTCAAACGCACTTTTACTGAACCTTTTCCTGAACATAGAGAAAATGATTACATCAAAGCTGGAATCAATGTATTTCATGGACACGCTAAGTTCATTGATAGAAATATCATTCAAGTTGAAGAAAATAATCATGATGGAAATAACAAGAAAACCACCACTGTTCTTAATAGTAAATATATTCTAATAGCAACCGGAGCAAAACCTATGAATCTGAATATTCACACAGTAGAAAATCCTAATGGAGAAATCCGCGGTACATCGTCTATTCCTCCATAGCATAAG
>CAWIYT010000147.1:0-17037 GCA_963840085.1 uncultured Nitrososphaerales archaeon | reverse complement strand
AAATTTTTATTAATAAAAAAATAAATTAATATAATTAACAGGATGATTAGAATGGCTCAGATTACCTACATCCTATTAATCATTATACAAATAACTATTGTATAATGGTACAATTATATGGTATTGGTATTATTTATGATATTTGGTAATAGTAAAATATTATTAAATTTGCAAATTATCAATAACTTAAAAATTTTATTCAATATTAAGAAAGTAAATCTTTTTACATATCTTAATTTGATAAATAAATTTAAATATATTACTATTGTTATATTACATTCCAATTAGAACATCGAATACAAAATCTATTAGAGCTTATCCGAAAACACCTCCTCTCTTATATGTTATCCAAGCACAGACAAAATGTAATATTGCAATATAGTTATCTTCCTTCTTTTCCCATCTAATCAATAATCGCCTGAATCGGTTCATCCGTGAGTGTGTTCTCTCAACTACCCACATCTTCTTGCTCTATATTTTGGTATCCTTCTTCTCTTCTTTTTGTTACCATTATTGTAGTCTTCTCCTCTCTTGCAAATATGCATGGTATAACCATATTCCTCAAGTAACTCATATACCTCAGGATAGTCATAACCCTTGTCAAGACAGATGTGTTGTTGTTGGGTATTTGTTGTAGATGATGATGATGATGATGGTGGTGGTCTGCAAACCACTATACTCTGAAGAGTTGCTTTTGTCATCTTCATATCATGTCTGTTAGCACCATCTACAGTAATTCCAAGAGGAATGCCCTGACCATCTACAAGAAGGCTACGTTTGGTACTTGATTTACTTCTGTCTGTGGGATTTGGTCCTGTACTTTTTTCCCCCAAGAGGTGCTTTTGTTATTGTACCATCCATTGATTGCCATTTCCAGTTGATACCAACTTTTTTATCATATATTTTTAGACCAGCAATCCACATACGTTTGAATACGCCATCTTGTCTCCATTCCTGAAACCTGTCATGTACAGGTACTGGATGCACCAAGACTTCGTGGTAATGCTTTCCACTGACATCCAGTACGTGTAATGTAGAAGATAGCATTCATTGCCTTTCTATCATCCATTCTTGGACGACCTGTCTTCTTCTTCTTCTTTCTTTTGGGTTTATGTACAAGAAGAGGGAAAATTTGATTCCATAATTCATCTGGTATTTCATAAGATGAATCGATTCCAGAAATTTCAGATATCAAACTAATCTCGTGATATATAGTGTAGAGACACTTAGCTTTGTCGAATAAATCTATTGTACCATAAACTTAAATACTATAAACTACTTTTCGGATAGGCTCTTAGTCGGGTTCACCTTCTTTCAGTAGGGTTCACCTACATTTTCAGTAAGCTGGTCGGGAGTAGAATCTTCCATGTAGTAGGGTTCTACTACATTATATTTAGCTTTTATTATTATGGAACTTATTTTAAATTATCTTTGCACTCTTCAGAAGATATTGCCTTGTTGCCTAACTCATTCTTCCTAACACATTTAGCTAGCCTATTCTAGACATATTATGTGAACTGGAGAAATTACAATGAGTCTCTAGTAAAAAGAGGCGAGGTATTACTAGATTTTGACGTTATTGATAACTGGCATGTCGAGCTAGAGAAGATGAATGAAGGCAAAAAAGGTAGAAAATTCGTATATCCAGATTCATTCATAAAATTATTAGGTTACATGAGAGCATATTTTCATTTACCATACAGACAGACTGAAGGCGTAGTAAGAGAACATGCTTCAAATACATTGCCATCAATTCCAGATTATAGCAGGATCTGTAGAAGAATCAACAGATTGGATATCAAAATAAACGATGATGACAAAACTAGTTTACATGCTGATAATTTTGTAATTGCAATTGATTCTACTGGTGTTAAAGTTACAAACAGAGGAGAATGGATTAGACATAAGTGGAATGTCAAGAGAGGCTATCTAAAGATACATGTTGCCGTAGATATCAAACGAAAGAGAATATTATCATTACAAGTAACCAGTGAACAAGTACATGATGGAAAAGTATTACCTGAATTAGTGGATGATATAACAATAAAGCAGAATAAGATGATAGAAACTGCCATTATGGATGGTTCCTATGACAGTAACAATAATTTTCAGATATTGTCATTTAAAGGAATCAAACCAGCAATAAAGGTACGAAAGAATTCCAGATGTAGAAAGACCAATCATTACCTTAGAAACAAGACTGTAAAGATGCAGAAGAAAAATAATTTACAACAATGGAAAGATAGCGTATGTTATGGTAAGAGATGGATTGTAGAAACTGTTTTTTCCTGCATAAAGAGGATGTTCGGTGAATATGTTACTGCTATCAGATTTGAGAACATGATAAGAGAGATGGTACTAAAAGCATCGTTGTATAATTGGTTTCAAACTATAACTATCAAATGATTACGTACTGAATTAGAATAAAAATATTATTCAAATAAGTTAGGCAACAAAGCAGAAGATATTATAACAATAGAAATATCAGTAGGAGGAAGCAATCTATAGAGGTACAAAAATAGGAGTCTAATGTTATATGTTCTATTACTACCTTGTATTTAGCTTTTATTATTGGAAAACTAAGTTTTGATTTTATATTATTTAGAGAGTATAGAAACTTAAAATATGCCAAGGAGGGATTAACATCGATAGCGGTTCTAAAATAAGAGTCTATTGTAGATATATTGCTAGCTTATATTTAGCTTTTTGGTAACTTGTATTCTGCAATTTGATTATTCATATATTGGCGAATGACCTTGCAAACTTTTACCTAAAATCTTTCTGTCTTTGTTGTCGACTTTGAATGAATCTTCTTTTTTTCAATTATCTCATCAAGTTTATTCTCAAACCTTTTTTCATTATTTGTTGTTGTTACAGATTTATTATTATCTTTTATATTATTTAGAACATTATCGTTGCTAACAAAAGTATAATTTTCTTTGTTAGAATCTTTTCTTATTATTCTAATAATTTCCTTTTTCTTCTTACCCATTTTTAACCAAATTTTTTTATTTTTGCAAATTATCAAACGATGTTATTTCAAAAATAAATAAAAGATAAATCAATAAATGATTATTGAATTTAATTTTGAATTAACAACAAATGTGATATATAATAGAAAAGCACGTTATATCAGGGATAGATAAAATGCAAATACTTTTTGTTTAAAGGTATCCAATATAAAGTTTGTTTTAGAGAATATGCTAATATTAAGTCTATACTAATTCTTTTGAATAAGCTTTCTTAAGCCATATAGGCGTAATTATTGTTGTCACTGCTACCATAACAATAATTGCAGTATAGACATCTCCCGATACAACTCCTGATGTTGCACCAACTCCTGCTACAATTAAACCCACCTCTCCTCTAGATACCATCCCTATTCCAACTCTCATAGCCTTACCCTTGTCTTTTTTAAGAAAAATCAATGAGGGTAATCCACAACCAAGAATCTTAGTGGTTATAGCTATGAAAACAAGTATTCCTGCTATAAATAGTACATCAAGATTAATTCCTCGCAAATCGACTTGTGCACCAATTATAGCAAAAAATAACGGAGCAAAAATAATTTGCAATTTGTGGACATATTCTTCTACCTGTTTTATTAAGCGCGTACTAGCAACTGCCATTCCAATTGCAAAAGCACCAACAATAGGAGAAAGTCCTACAAGAGCAGCAATTCCAGCACCTCCAAAAAAGATTGCAGTAGTAATTCCTTCTATACTTCCTTGAGATTTCCATAATCTTTCTCTATGAAGTATTCTTGGAACAATTAAAATTGAGCTAACCAATAATACTACAAATAATCCTAGAATTTTTAAAATTAGGAAAGTGATTTCTATGATATCTGGAGTTGTATTACCTGTTTGTACCATAGTAAGAACTACGGATAAAACTGCTATTGCTAAAATATCATCAACTATGGCAGCTCCCAAAATCAGTCGAGCTTCTTTTGTTTGCATCTTTCCTAAAGATGTCAAAACTTGAATAGATATTGCTATACTAGTAGCAGTCAATGCGGTAGCAATTAAAAGTGTTTCAAGTGCATCTAAACCATATAAAGAAAATACAAAATAACCTACAAAAAATGGAACAATGACACCTAGCGCACCTACTGTAAATGAACTTGCCCCTCCATGTAGAAATTCTCTTGGAGTAATTTCTAATCCAGCAACAAAAAGAATAACTATTGCAGCTAATTCGCCTATGTTTTTGATTGTTTCATCAAGAATAACTAATGATTCCCCATTAAATAATTGCAATCCGCCTAACGCATAAGGACCTATTATAATTCCCGCTAAAAGTTCTCCTAATACTATTGGAAGTTTAATTCGATGAAAAAGCTCTGCAAATATTTTTGCAGTAAATAGCAATAGTGCAAGAGAAATTATTACATGAATAAAGATTGTGGAAGATTCAGTGCCTATTGCCATAATAATTAATGTTATAAAAATTGTTGACGTTATAAAAATTAATTATTCAATTTTGGAATTCTAATTTGGATTGGTTCTTCTAAGACTAATAATTAGCAAGAGTAATAATATCAAAATAAACTTTTTGGAATATCTTCTTCTTCCTCCTCATAATAATAACCAAGTATATTATCTATTGTTTCATCCAAACTAGTATTACTTTTTATTAGAACAACCACAATTTTATTTTTGTCAACAATTTGTAATATTCGTATTTTTTCATACTCTGTAACTTTCCATTTTAATTTCCCTAATATCTCACTACTGCTATTGGGAAGAATGTCTATTATTTTATCATCTTGCTTAAGTATCTTGTTAAAATTAGTAAATGTATTTTCAATAAGACTATTTTCAAAATCAACATTTTTAGCAACAGTCAAATCGTTTGCAACTCCTCTGGAATCGATAGTAAAAACTGCAAATATGTCATCCTCAACATCTACTAAATGTTTAATTTTGTCATAACTTGTATCACTGCTGTTCATTTGGATATATGTAACTATATATACCATATATCATTTAACTTCTCTTAAATTATATTTACAATGGAGATTGATACCTAAACTATAATAAAATAAGGTTTACTTATTGTTGACCTAAACTTTGACTGTCATAGAGTTCAATAGTACTGTCTTTGGAACATATTATTATGAATAATAATTTACAAGGATACCAATGTCATTAACATAAGTATAACTGAACCAAGAGCCACAGTTAATATCATAAATGGAAATCCTATTTTGAACCATCGGATAAAGCTTATTTTATGTCCATATTTTAAAGAGATACCTGCAGCCACTACTCCTGCACTTGAGCCAATCAAAGTACCATTACCTCCAAGACCTGCTCCCAATGCTAAAGCCCACCAAAGAGGATTTGTATTCAAACTTCCAAAAAGAGAATTAATACTAGTACTTGTATTTAGTATCTCTATGATAGGTACCATTGTTGTAGTGAAGGGTATATTCTCGATAAATGCACTAGCAATAGCAGACATCCAAATGATAGTATGAAATGTAAGCCAAGGTTCTCCACCTGTTATTCCAATTAGAATTTTAGCGAGTAATGCTACAAGTCCAACTTCTTCCAAAATACCAACTACTACAAAAAGACCAGCAAAAAAGATTAAAGTTGCCCAATCAACTTCTTGCAAAACTTTTTCTACAGGAGCTCTAGTAATAATTAAAAGAATTGCTGCTCCTGCTAATGCAATAATCGAGGCTTCTATTCCTATTGCTCCGTGAATAACAAATAAAAAAAATATACCAGCTAAAACTATAAGACAATTCTGAAGTAAAGATTTATCTTTTATTAATGATTCCTCATGTATTGTACCTAATTTTTCAGCTAAACTAATTTCACGCTTTAATTCATTTCTAAAGATTATTTTCAGTAAAACTATTCCTAATATGAAAGTTACAAGTATTGGTGGTGTCATATTAATGAAAAAAGAATTAAAATCAATATTTGCTGCAGACCCAATAATTATGTTTGGCGGGTCTCCAATTAAAGTAGCAGCTCCTCCTATATTAGATGCAAGAGTTTGACCTAGAATGAAAGGAATTGGTGAAATTTTAAGAGCTTTGAATATAGATAAAGTCACTGGTACCATTAACAAAATAATTGTTACATTATCAACAAACATTGATGTAATTGCAGTAAATATACAGAGAATTAGCATTAATTTCCATAAATTACCTTTAGATAATTGCATGGCCTTAACACCAACCCAATTAAAGATTCCTGTTTCTCTCAAAATAGCAACTATTATCATCATCCCTAAAAGTAATCCTATTGTATTGAAATCAATAACTTCAATTACAAAATGCAGTGTTTCCTTAGGATGAATACTTCCTGCTAGTAAACTTGCAATTATTAAAATTAAAGCTCCAAAAATTGTAATTGATGCTCTATGTATTATTTCAAATGATAGAATTACATAAATAGAAACCATAACTACAGATGAAAATAAAATTAACAGGGAAATTTTTATTTCAAAAAGATAAGGAACTGTAAAAATTATAATAGAAAATAAGGTTACAATTAAAATTGAAATAATATGTTTTTGCATTGATGATATCATTTCATCCGAATATCAGAAGAGGATAAACCATGAATTTATCTATATTTCTAAACAATAGTCTTTTTGTAAAAGATTCACCTATGAATGTTAGGATTTTAATAATGGATGAGAATTAAAGTTAATATTCTCTAGATTTTTATATTTTGATATAATATTCAAGAAGAACAATTTTTTTGTTCATCTTTAATTTGTAACTAAGAAAAGCGTTGTACATAATTTTTGTCTTGGTTACTTCGCCATTAGCTGCCTCCAGTATCATTGATACTATTTCTGTTCTACTTCTGTATTTCATATATAATAAATATGTGATTTACTTATTTTAATCTATTGTCCAAAGAAAGGATAAGAAAAATTATAGTAGAAACATCCTAGATGTTATTTATAAATAGGATAAAAAAAATTAATACTTTCATTTCCATATAACAAGCAAATTGATATTAAGATATACTAGTCAAGTCAGTTACGACTTAATAGTTTTAAAAATAAGTCAAGTGTCCTGATGGATGTCATGTCTTTTTGACTACCAGGTCTAAATTCTTGAATAGGTAAAGCTTAAGGTATTTAGAATATCATGATTCTATGTACCGTGGTTCTACTAAACTCAACCTCACTACCGGACAGAAGAACAGTCTAAAATCATTGATGAAAAATACTACTAAAGACAAGAGACATTATCGCAGATTAATGGCAATACTCCAGAAGAGCAATGGTAGAACTTTTGAAGATACAGCAAAGGAACATGACGTCAGCATCAGGTCAGTCCAGAGATGGGTATCAGCATATCTCCATACTGGAATTAGTGGATTGGAAATAAAGAAAACACGTAGTACAAAATCCCGTATAACAGATGAAAACAGAGAGACTATACTTTCTGTACTTTTTAATGATCCCACACTATTTTTGCTTATGTTAGAAACACTTGGAGTCTCAGGTCACTGGCAAAGTGTCTTACAGAAGAATTTGATATTCCGATTAGTTTCAGACATCTTCAAAGGATATTGAAAGATATGGGTATTAGATGTAAAAGACCTAAACTGGAACTTGAACACGGACCTGATTATGAGAAGGGAAAGAAACAGATAAAGAACTACAAACAAGTAGCATCAGCACTCAAAAAAAGAGAGTGATGTTGGTCTTTGAGGATGAAACTATAGTAACACAGAAACCATGTATAAGAAAGTCGATGAGTTTTGAAGGTGAACAACAAAAAATTAGACATACATAACGGTAGTAGAAAGAAATTCTCAATGTACATATCCATGCTATGGCCTGAACAGAATCTGTTGTATAATTTCTATGACAGAATGAATTCCACCAATACCATAAACCATCTTGAGAATCTCAAGATGCATGTAATGCAGAATAGTTGGAAAAGAATTGTACTGGTATGGGATAACGCTTCATTTCATATAAGCAAGATGGTACGCCAGTACACGAATACGCAGAAAGATTGGCTGACTGTAATACACCTTCCAAAGAGGGCTCCATATTTGAATCCAAATGAGAGAAAGGTAAATCAACGTATAAAATCAGATGTGTGTGCAAACAGATTCTATACCAATATAGAAGAACAAAAAGATGCAATATCAGAATATCTAGATAAGAGATTTGGAAGATGGTATAATGACTTTAATGATGACACTTGACTTAGTTGTTAATCGTTATCTTGGTCTTCTTTGACATTCGGGTTCATCTACAAAATAGTGAGCTGGTCGGGAGTAGAGTCCTGCATGTAGTAGGGTTTTACTGCTACTATCTTGTATTTAGCTTTTTGGTAACTTATATTCTGCAATGTGATTATTCATATACTGGCGAATGACCTTACATACTTTTTCCTAAAATCTTTCTTCCTTTGTTATCTACTTTCTTCGAGTGAATCTTTTTTTCAATTCTATCATTTGGTTTGGTCCCAGACTTAATTTCATTATGTATAGATTCATTTTTTGTATTATTTAGAATGTTATCGCTAACAAAAGTATAATCTTCCTTATTAGAATTATTTTTTATTATCCTAATTTCTTTTTTTTTCTTACCCATTTCTTTAACCTATTTTATATATTTGCAAGTTATCAATTAATGTTATTGCATGCATTGTTGCGCAACTCATCATTCCTAACACATTTAGCTAACCTTTTTAGTCATATCATGTGAGAAATTGGAAGAAATACAATGAATCTTTGGTAAAGAGAGGAGAGATATTACTTGATTTTGACGTTATTGATAACTGGCATGTTGAATTAGAGAAGATGAATGAAGGCAAAAAAGGTAGGAAGTTCGTATATCCACAGATTCATTCATCAAATTATTAGGTTACATGAGAGCATATTTTCATTTACCATATAGACAAACAGAAGGCGTAGTACGAAAACATGCTTCAAATACATTGCCATCATCAGTTCCAGATTATAGCAGGATTTGCAGAAGAATAAACAGATTGGATATCAAAATAAACGATGAGAATAAATCTAGTTTACAACATGCCAATAATTTTGTGATTGCAATTGATTCTACTGGTGTTAAAGTTACAAACAGAGGGGGGAATGGATTAGACATAAGTGGAATGTCAAGAGAGGCTATCTAAAGATACACATTGCAGTTGACATAAAAAAGAAGAGTTTTATCGTTACAAGTAACCAGTGAACAAGTACATGATGGAAAAGTACTGTCTGAACTAGTGGATGATATAACAATAAAGCAAAATAAGGTGATAGAAACTGCCATTATGGATGGTTCCTATGACAGTAACAAGAATTTTCAATTTCTATCATTCAAGGGAATTCAACCAGCAATAAAGGTAAGAAAGAATTCCAGATGTAGAAAGACCAATCACTATATTAGAAATAAAACCGTAAAGATGCAGAAAAATAATTTACAAAAGTGGAAAGATAGCGCGTAAGATATGGTCAGAGATGGATTGTAGAAACTGTTTTTTCCTGCATAAGAGGATGTTCGGTGAATATGTTACTGCTATTAAATTTGAGAACATGATAAGAGAGATGGTACTAAAAACATCGTTGTATAATTGGTTTCAAACTATAACTATCAAATGATTACGTTCTGAATTAGAATAAAAAATATTATTTAAATGAATTAGGCAACAAAGCATTATTGCAAAATAAATGATGAATGAATTAGTGAATTGCTAATTACTTTTGAATTAACATTAAATGTGATATAATACAAAAGCACTCAATATCAGAGATTGATAAAATGCAACACTTTTACGATATTAAATATACAGTTTGTTAAGTTAACTAACAAACTAAAATATAATTTTTAAGTTATTTTTGAAAAAAAGTATCTGAATTTGTTAGAAATTGGAGAAGGAGGGAGTAATACCGATAGCGGTGCAAAAATAAGAGTCTCATGTAGAGATACTACTACTTATATTTGCTTTTATTATTTAGAATCATATTGTAAAATTGTTTTTTGAAAATAAATTAGGTAGTTGGCTCTTTAATCTTACCAAAAAACAATTTTACTTTTTTTGTAAACAGATAGTAAATTATTATACCATATATTATTACTGAAATAATATGTACTAAATCCTCACTACTTACAAGAGAAACAATTGCAAATATTATTGCAATTATGCTGATTATGAGTGTAATTATACGAGCCCATCCTTTCCCTTTTAAAAGACCCCATGAAACAATTAAACTTGCTATTCCTAGTGCTACTAATGTCAAACCACCTATTGTAATAAGTAATCCTAATTCACTAGTTGAATAATCAGAATCAATGCTAATTAAAGGGCCTAAAAATAAAGGAGTAATTCCAGTAAATAATAGTACTAGGCCACCAATTATCATAAGAATGGCAATTATGGTAATTCCAGTTGGACGATGTTGAGTCACATAACAACAAAGTTTTCGTTGAATTTAAGTATTACTTGACAAATATAATTAATGTCAATCAAAAGGTAAAAAAATTGTTTTTTCTATTGTTATACTCATTAAATTAGCCCTATTAAAATAATGGACTACCAGAAGTAGAATCTTCCATGTGTAGGGTTCTACTAATTTCTATCATAGAATGCTCAACCTTCTATTTATCTGCATTTAAGACTCTTGAACCTGCAAGTCTATTTTTTCTCTTCGTATAATATTCTCCTAACATATTGTTGAAAATTAAATGTTTCTCATATCTAAAGGAAAATATAATAAAGTATATAATATTATGGCGTATCTTTAAAAAGGTTATATATTAGTTCCAACATATTTTGGCTAATGAAATCTTATAATGTTGGAAGATTTGGAACATTTACAATTATACTATTATCAATGATGGTAGCAGTATCATCTATAGCATTATCGATACCTCAAAATATTTATGCACAATCAACAACAAATAATGATTCAACAATCTCTACATTAGATGATTTAGTGAATAAATTAGTTACTGGTGTTAAACTTGAAAATATAATTACGGTTCCTAATGAAGTCCACATAGGTGATACGTTCGAGGTAAATGCTACTGTGATAAATACATTACCATTAAATATTACATTTATTGCAGGTAATTGCAATTCTGACTTTTCTACAAACTTAAATAATATCGTAGAAGAAATAATGACTCCTCAATGTATGAATAGAGTTTTACCAACAGTACTTGAACCAGGAGATAAAACCACAGTTCAGGAACATAGTGGAACAGGGAAGCAATATAAAGCAGTAGCAGAAGGTGAAGCAAACGGAAATGCCATTTTGTTATATAGTATAGAAGTCAAACCAGAAGGCTCTTTGCTGACAACATCATTGAATAGCCAAGTAGTTAAACCATTTAGTTTTACTATACTTCAATAAACTTTTATATGAGATTTATTGTTAAAAGGTAAGATAAAATTACATTTTTGATAATTAACATTCTCTATAATGCGATCATCTTTTTCTTCTATAATTCTTTAAATATTTATCTATGTCCATTTTAGGCTCTGTTAAGTCAAGCAAAAATAACCAAGTAAATTGAAAAAATCTTCTAAAATTGAGCACAGAACATAATAGAAAAGTAGAATGTATGACTATACCAATTAGCATATATTTTCTAATCAGATTTCATTATTCTCACATTCGATCAAGAGTAAAAGCTATTTGTCATCCTACTTATTGCGTTTAATGTCAAACTAATGTGAAGTATTCCAAAAATGAATTGATTAGATTATACAAGAAGGAAACTAATCTCAAGGTAAAGGAAAGAATGCTACTTGTAATAAAGGTAGAGAATGAAAATGTCATTCCTGCTTACGCAGCTGATGAATTACATAGAAGTAGACCATGGGCATTGTACTGGTTAAAGAGATACAGAGAGAAGAAAGAATAGAAGGATTAAAGAGACAGATCAAAAAGCGGTAGACCCCCAGACATACCAAAAGAGACAGTATACGAGATAAAAAATGAGTTAGCATCTAACAGACAAGGATGAACTACAAAACAGCAGGTAGAAGAATCTAATTGTCAGAAAAAGAGTGGTGGAATCAGATATCATTATACTCACATATATACCGACTCATGCACAAGTGGGGATTCAAACAGAAGGTACCAAGAAGAGTACATGTAAATACAGCATCTAAGGAGGAAAAAGAACGTTTTAAAAAAGAGCAAGAAAGATACTATTGGATAATCTCCACCAGCAGCAGCAGCATCGGCAGGAATGGTCTGGACCCATTTGAAATGAGAACACCTTGTAATGGAGACTTTTTTACTCCTATCATTACAGGTATAGGAGGTCATACAGATGCAGGGTGTTAAAGAGAATAGTACTAGAAAGTGGACACCAGAAGACAAGACAAGGATTGTAATGGAATCATTGACTACAAATATCACAGTAGCAGAACTATGCAGAAAGTATAATCTCAATCCAAATGTGTTCTACAACTGGAAACAGAAATTCATAGAAGGTGGTAAGATGGCACTTTCAGGCTCCGGTAAAGACAACATGATAAACAAGAAGAATAAGGAAATAGAGATTGAGCGACTAAAGAAGATCATTGGTGAGCAGACAATAGCAATAGATGTATTTAAAAAAACGTTAGAAACAGGAGGAAGGAGGAAAGGTTAGCAGTGGTAAGGACAATATCAAACAACGGAATGAGCATTAGAAAGACACTGACATATTCTGGTTGTAGTAAAAATATGTACTACAATAACAACAATAGTAGAAAGAATAATTATAGAAATCATATTGCATCATCATCATCAATAGAAGAAAATATACAGCAAATTTCTCTGCAAAGGCCAACTTATGGTACCAGGAGAATGGCTGCAATGTTAACAAGAATTCTTGGAAGACCAGTCAACCGAAAGAGGGTACAGAGAGAATCTTCAGAAAGATGGGCTACATTACACACCATCAAGAAGTAAGAAGGAAATCATTCGTTCAAAAGTACCCACTATAAAAAAGCAGATAGACCAAACCAGGTATGGGAAGCAGATCTTACCTACATACATTGTGGTATTGATGGATGGGGTTATCTCTTTAACGTATTTGACGTATTTACAAGAGAATGGGTTGGCTACTGTTTTTGATCTGTCTGCAGTCAAGGAAAATGCCATCATTTCTGTTGAAAATGCTCTTGTAACGCATAAGGATATAGTACCACAACAAGATCTTGTTATCAGAACAGACAACGGCTCTCACAGTATACAAGCAAGCAAAGCATTTAGAAAATCTTTATCTGTACTGGGATTGAAACTGGAACATATTTACTACAACACGCCAGAACAGAATGGACACATCGAATCATTCCACAAGACCCTAAAGAAGGAGTACATCTGGCCAAATGATTTCCAGAACTACCAGGAAGCAGAATCAGCAATCAGAGATGCGTTTTTAGACTACAACCAGAACAGAATACATTTTCCGCACTGCGATATCTAACACCATACGAATTCATTTCTAAATTGAAAATGCAGCAAGAGGAAAAGGAGGAGAAGGTGATAAATATTGGTAATGAAAAATAATATCCATAAAATAATGGGAAAAGTGTTCCCAAAAATAGGGGTCCAGTCCACTGGATCTCATCAAGAGAGTCAGTTTTGTTTGGTTCCATCAGTTTGGAAGGAAAACAATTGTTCAGACAGTATGATTGGTTCAATGCAACCACATTTTTAGACTATCTAAAACAGATACACAAGAAATTTCCCAAATGCTATTTGTTCCTTGATAAAGCAAAACAGCACTACAAATCAAAAAAGGTACTGCAATATTTTGCTGATAATAAAGATAGTTTGATCCCAGTGTATCTTCCAACAGCATCTCCAGAATTTATGGTACTGGAAGAGATATGGCATATAGCCAAAAATGATTTGCTTATTCTACAATACTATTCATCTTTTATAGAATTCAGAAATAAAATATCCTCATATTTCAGAACAAAAAGATTCAATCTGGATATGAGAAACTATTTGCTTGCTAAAATTGATAATTAGAAAACATAAGCTAGTTGGTATACCTAAGGAAGTTGAATAGTCATGGTTTCTGTGTTCAATATCTATCAATATTATTTGGTCTCAATTACAATCTCAATTCCCTATCCCTACAAAATTAAAAACTACATATCATTGTTAGAATTTTATTATTTCTTTTGCATTATTATTATTGTCTTTTCAATACATATGCTTTTTAATTGGAAAGATTCAATCTTATCAAATCATTTGTGTTAGTAATCTATTCTTTTTCTAAAAAATTTCATTAGATAATATTAAATTTAGAAATATTTAATCAGATACTGTAGTTACTTTTTCATTTGTTATTTTCTTTAAATAAAATGCTAATAATATTGAACATATAGAAACTATCGCAGCAGTTAAAAATATTAGATCAAAAGAATAAGATGATGGATAAAAGTATGATTCATTCATAGCAATATGAGATTGATTAAACTGCATATATAATGAAGCAATTACAGGTCCTATAGAACTTCCCAATATTCTTATTAAGACACTTAATCCAGTTGATGTTCCAATATAATTAGAAGGAGTAAAGAGTATAATTATGTTCATTGCACCTATTGCTGTAAATGATAATCCGGTTGCAAAAACTGCTAGAGCTGCTGAAATGTAATATGCTTCTGTATGAACAAATAACATAAATAAGAAACTAATACTAGTGATTATGGTTCCTAGAATTATGGGCTTGAGTGACCCCATTCGTGATATTATTATACCTGAAGTAGGTCCAAATAATGCAAAAATTATTGCAAATGGTAATTGAATATTTCCTGTACTAGCTGCATCAAGACCAAAACCTAAAGGTTCAGGATTTCTTGCTAATATGGGTATAGATTGAAAAATCATGAAATGTGTAAATCCAATAAGTAATATTATTAAATTAGCAGAAAGTATTGTTTTATTAGTAAAGAGTTTAAAGTTTATGAGTGGTTGATCTGTTCTTCTTTCAATTATAATAAATGATATTAATGTTGATATAGATATTATGAATAATAGTATTATTATACTTTGTATTTTAGAATTTGAAATATTGTTTTCAAATAAAGTTAATGCCAATAGAAAACAACTGATAGATATTGAAAGAGATAAGGCGCCTTTTGCATCAACCTTAGTAGATAATTTTTCAGTATTATGTTTATGTATATCGTGATTCAATTGCTTATATTCCGCAATTTTTCTAGTATCTATATATTTCCATACAAGTATAATAAAAAGAATTGTTGGTGGTATTAATGTTAGAAAAGTAAAATGCCAGCCATAATTATGGATAACTAATCCACCAATAGAGAAGCCTATAGCTGCACCTGTAGCAAACATAGATGTAATAACTCCTTGGCCGACGGATATTTTTTCCCGTGGGAAGCAATCTCTAATTATACTAAATGCAATGGGAAACATTGAAATGCCTATTCCCTGAATTGATCTAGCAATTAAAAAAGTCACGATATCAGAAACGAAATATGCAATTGTTGTACCAATTAAATATACAAAAACAACTATCAATAAAATTTTCTTTTTACCATACATATCTGATAAACTGGCACAAATAGGAGTCATTACTGCTCCTGAAATTAAATATGCTGTAAGAATCCAAGAAGAAGTTCCAAACGAAATATTAAGATCTGTTATAATATCTGGAATAGCAGGTATTAACATCGTTTCTGCATACATCACCATGATAGCAATTATACCAAGCAAAGACAAAGTCTTCCAAGCAAATGAAGGTATTTTTGTGTCTATTTTTTTTTGTTGGCTGCTGTTATTATCTTTTCCCCTAAGATTTTTCAGAATCATATACTCCTAATTGATTTAAGCAAAAAAAACAAAATTTGTTACTACAAGAAATTTTAGCAAAACCATTTTTAGATAAATAATTGTTAATTTTTGTTTTTTTCAGAGTCAATGTAATTAAATTATATCTCCTTTTTGAAATATTGAATAAATCATAGTATACAAAAAAATTTCTCATTTTGGGATTGCCTTTTATAACCAATAATATTAAATTTTTATCAAATTATGATTCAACTTTTTAAAAGTTATTGGTAGATTTTCAACACCATGGATTGTTATAATATCTATTGCCTTGAATGGCTTTGATGGTTCTGCCAATTGAATACCATCCATATAGTTTAGAATATTTCTCAATGCAATTTGAGTCTCTAATTTTGCTAAAGGAGCTCCAATACATAGATGAATTCCTGCACCAAATGCAATATGAGGATTAGGATGACGATTTAAATCAAACTTTTGTGGATTAGAAAAAACTGATTCATCATGATTAGCTGAACCTATCCATGTAAGAATTCGTTTCCCAGCAGGTATAAATCTAGAATGATCTCCTTCTCCTATGGTTAAATCTTTATTAGTATATCGTACTAAGCACTGAACAGGGGATCTATATCGTAATGTTTCTTCTATTGCTAAAGGAATCAATTCTGATGGATTTTTTTTCAATTTAAGAAATTCAGATGGATATTCAAAAAATGAAATAAACATATTTCCAATTAAATTTATTGTAGTTACATGACCTGCCAAAAGAAGAAGACCACAAAAACTAATTATATTTTCTTTTGATAAAATAAATGGCAAGGATCTCTGCGATTCTGTTGCTTGATCATTTAACTCTGAATAATTGATGAGCTTATAATATTATTTTCAGGAGTTTTACTTCTTGAATCTATAATTGAACTAAAATACGAAGTCATTTCTTCTTTAATTTGTAAATTGAGTTTATTGATTTCCTCTGAACCTGCATGTATTAAAAGAGAAGAGCTCAATATCTGATCAGCCCATTTCTTGAATTTAGGATGATCTTCAGATGGAACTCCCAATAATTCTGCTATAACAGTTATAGGTAATGGAAAGGCAAAGTCATGGATAAGATCCATCTTTTCATTCTCAAGAACTTTATTCAAAAGTTCTTGAGTAATTTTTTCTATTGTTGGCTCCAATTTAGCAATATTTTTTGGATTAAACGCCATAGCAATTGAATCTCGCAAAAATTTGTGCTGAGGAGGATCGGAAGTAATTAAAC
>CAWIYT010000146.1:0-15986 GCA_963840085.1 uncultured Nitrososphaerales archaeon | reverse complement strand
CTGGACCCATTGGAAATGAGAACACCTTGTAATGGAGACTTTTTTACTCCTATCATTACAGGTATAGGAGGTCATACAGATGCAGGGTGTTAAAGAGAATAGTACTGAGAAAGCGGACACCAGAAGACAAGACAAGGATTGTAATGGAATCATTGACTACAAATATCACAGTAGCAGAACTATGCAGAAAGTATAATCTCAATCCAAATGTGTTCTACAACTGGAAACAGAAATTCATAGAAGGTGGTAAGATGGCACTTTCAGGCTCCGGTAAAGACAACATGATAAACAAGAATAAGGAAACAGAGATTGAGCGACTAAAGAAGATCATTGGTGAGCAGACAATAGCAATAGATGCATTTAAAAAAACGTTAGAAACAGGAAGGAGGAAAGGTTAGCAGTGGTAAAGACAATATCAAACAACGGAATGAGCATTAGAAAGGCACTGGCATATTCTGGTTGTAGTAAAAATATGTACTACAATAACAACAAAGAGAAAGAAATATCATAGAAATCATATTGCATCATCATCATCAATAGAACAAGAGATACAGCAAATTTCTCTGCAAAGACCAACTTATGGTACCAGGAGAATGGCTGCAATGCTGACAAGAATTCTTGGAAGACCTGTCAACAGAAAGAGGGTACAGAGAATCTTCAGAAAGATGGGCTACATTACACCATGAAGAAGGAAGAAGGAAATAATACGTTCAAAAGTACCCAATATAAAAGCAGATAGACCAAACCAGGTATGGGAAGCAGATTATACCTACATACATTGTGGTATTGATGGATGGGGTTATCTCTTTAACGTATTTGACGTATTTACAAGAGAATGGGTTGGCTACTGTTTCGACCTGTCTGCAGTCAAGGAAAATGCCATCATTTCTGTTGAAAATGCTCTTGTAACACACAAGGATATAGTCCCACAAAAGATCTTGTTATCAGAACAGACAACGGCTCACAGTATACAAGCAAAGCATTTAGAAAATCCATATCTGTACTGGGATTGAAACTGGAACATATTTACTACAACACGCCAGAACAGAATGGACACATCGAATCATTCCACAAGACCCTAAAGAAGGAGTACATCTGGTCAAATGATTTCCAGAACTATCAGGAAGCAGAATCAGCAATAAAAGATGCATTTGTAGACTACAACCAGAACAGAATACATTCCTCACTACGATATCTAACACCATATGAATTCATTTCAAAATGGAAAATGCAGCAAGAGGAAAAGGAGAAGGTGATAAATATTGGTAATGAAAAATAATATCCATAAAATAATGGGAAAAGTGTTCCCAAAAATAGGGGTCCAGTCCAGTAATAAATTTGTGAAGAAATCAAATGATAATTCAAATTGGACATTAAGCCAGATAATTAGATTTTTACAATATCAAAACGAAAGAGTTGAAAACAAAGAGATTACATCTTGAACACTGAAAAATTTTGTAAAGTCATTAAAAGTATTTTTGAGATGTCTGGTATTTCTATTCCAGGAATAGAAGATTACAAGATATTTATAAATATAAATATGGACATTATAATAGCTACATAAAGACAATGAAAAATCATCCAGATTACAACAAAAAATTTGATTTCGACCGTATTTATCTAATAAATAATTCCAGAACCTTTATTAACTATTCTATAACTTGTTATTAAGTTTTTAATTATGTCAATTTCTATTATCTACCTTATACATGTTATTATAAAAAGTTACATTCACATTTTTATCTATTTTTACTATTTGTGACATATTAATTACAACAATGTTATTCATAATTAAATTAATAAGGAAGACTAAACATTATTTTCCTATGTCTGATAAATCCGTTCGATGCCCATATTGTGAATCAATATTTACTAATACTGAGGACCTCTCTAAACATATTGATAGAATTCATTTAGGTTCTGGCCTTTTAGAGGGAGATACAAGAAAATTTTAGCATACGCTTTTTATTATTTCTAATTATCTAAATTCACCTTTTTATAATTCACTTTTTTCTTTATTCGACCAATTTTTATTTTTAATTTTTTTTGACCTTGAGAAGTATAAATTATATATTTGTTTTTTAATAGAATATTAATGAAACTTTCTATTATATTTGTTCTATTTTTTTTAATCGCATTTTTTTTATGTCTGGATAACAAAATATTTGAATTAACTTATGCCTTTACAAATAATACTACTAAATTATTAAATATAGAAATGGTTTCAATTAATGGTTCTCTTCTCTCAGATGGTAAATTTCTTATTGTTCCTGATCCATTCCAAAAATCTACAATGCTTGAAATATCTGATAATGATTTGATGGATTCAAATAAAACCATTGGAATTATTTCTTTATCAAATATTTTAAATAATAATTATACTATTACACAACAAGCTAGCAACAATAATTATTTACCAAATACAATTTCAAAGCTGATTGAAATTAATAATGACAATCCAATTTCTACGATAAAATTTGTAAATAACTTTAATCTTACATCTAAAAGACCTTTGATTACTGAGCCTAATTTTTTTACATATAATGCTAAATTTGTATGCGGCTCCATTAGAGGTGATGAAGGACCTTTACGGCCTGGACACTATGATACTGATATAAGTATTTATAATAAACAGCAATATTCAATTAACTTATTTTGGAATGTGGTATTTAATAATGGAAACTCAACCAATTCCATAATAAAAACTATTGATCCGAATCACTCAATTGGATTAACATGCAAAGACATAAAGAATTTAGCAAATTTAGACCCTGGCGATACTGACCTCGTTGAGGGTTTTGTAATACTTCAAACTAACCAAATCAATATTGCTTCCAACAAATAATGTAAGATTTGCAAGCGAACCGATTAGTGTTCAGGTTTTCTATACTGCTAATGCACTTGACTCTCTTCCTCGAGAAACTTTAGTAGAAAAATTTGTTTTTCAAATAACAAGTGATTCAACTGGAAAAATTCCTAAATCTCTTCTAAATAAGAATTTAGAAGTATCGTCCAGAGCAGATCTTAATTCTATTGCTCCACAAGAATTTAAGGTTAAAAAAATTATATCATCTACTTATAATTTGACTGATAGGGAAATTGAAAATATGGAAATTGTAATTAAAGAAACAGACCTTGGTGTAGGAAATATGATTGATGACCATGCTATTTCATTATTGAGACTATCTCCAGAATAATAAGAAAATATAATATAAAATTAAACTGAAAGGTTATTTATATTATTTAAATTAAAAAAGTCTTTTTTTACCTTAATATATTACTAATCCTTGTAATATGTTTATACTTTCATTATTTTGGAATTATGTACTAATTTTATATATTGATCCTAGAAAATTAGGCTTTGTGTATATTTATCTAATTATACTTTTGATTATATTTTTTAAATAGATTTATTTCTTTAAATAAAAATTTAATGACAAATAACTTAACAAAAACTATTTTTTAATTTAATATACACTACAATTAATTTGATAGATAGAGATGACATTTTTAAAATATAAACTTGTATCAATAGTCATTATAAGCGCTTTTCTAATGATCATTTCTCAAAATTCTGTTAGTGGTGAATGGAAAATTCCATCAATCACTGATGAGATGGCTAATGATAATTTTTCTACATATGAAAACAACTTTCTCAAAATAGATTATCCTGCCTACTGGAAATTTATGGAAACTAACGATTCTGTAACATTTGCTCCAAAAAGTGATTCAAATAATAAAATAAAAATCAATATAATTCCTCTTCCTAGTGATTCTCTAACAATAAAACCTATAGTTGATGCTACTCTGAATGAATTTGTTAGAACACTTGATAATTTTGCATTAATCGAATCAACTCATATTTCAAATATAAAAGATGATAACCATAAACTTGTATATTCATATTTGGACAAAAATAAAAATAAAATTCAACAGATAGATATTGGACTAATTCAAGGAAAAAATCTATATGTAATTTCATTAATTTCAACTTATACTGATTATTATCGTAATCTGCCTATTTATGAGGAAATGCTTACATCATTCAATTTTTATAATGAACAAAGATTATTAAATAAATTCTCTTCTCCTTTACTACATCCTGTTGCTGAGTTTGTGCCAATATTAGGAAACTCTTCGAATATTACAATGGTTGAATTTGGAGATTATCAATGCACATTTTGTGCGAAATTCCATAATGAAATACGCGAACAAATTATTAAAAATTTTGTAGATTCGGGTAAAATCAATTTCATATTCAAAGATTATATAGTAAATGATAATGCAACTGATAAAAGTTCTACTATAGCAGCTGAGGCATCTTATTGTGCTGGAGAGCAGGGTAAATATTGGAATTATCATAAAGAATTATATGATAATTGGGGAGGTGAAAGAACAGGATGGATAACTAATGATAGTCTAAAACAATTTGCAAGAAATATTCAGATACCGGATATTGAAAAATTTTCTAATTGCATACAATCTAACAAATATTTGAGTATTGTTCAAAATAACGATAATATTGCTCGATCTATGGGATTAACTGGAACTCCGTCATTTATATTGATCAAAGACAATAATATTCAATCAATAATTCCAGGAGCGTTGCCTTATGAAATTTTTGAACAAACACTAAATGGATTGCTAGCCAGCTAATCCTTACATTTTTGATATCATTTTTATTTTAATAATTGTATTTTTTCATTTGCAATTCTTAATGAGATATAAAGAACTATAAATCTAATATAATTAAATGAATGTCTATTCTAAAGTTAACAAATATTTTACCTTCTTGATCTTTTCTCTTGTTATCTTAATTATTTTTATTTCTTCATACACTATTAATTCCAAGTTATCATCTAGTTTATTAATAAATGAAATATTGTTTTTTAACCCATTACCTACAGCATTTGGAGATCAAATAGGAGATCAAATAGAATTCTCAAAACAACAGGCAATTGAGAAATTTAAAAATCAATTCTGTGGAATTAATTCTAAACCTAATTCTAATCAATATATTCAAGAAATCAAATTGACTAGCGAATGTGAAATGCCATTGGCAATAACAAATGATGATGATGAAGGTGGTATCTGGTACATCTCTACTAAACAAGGATCACTAATTTTTTATGAATATAAAACAAAAGCTTTTACGAAATATGATATACCTATTTGGTTATCGCGAGATAAGCCTATCGACTCCTCTCAAGTGTGGGATCTTAAACTTGACCCATCCAAAGAAAATTTGTGGTTTACTGACGAAAAACAAAATTTAATTTGGAAATTCAACAAACAAAAAAAAGTATTCGATTATTTCAAAATCCCTGAAACCAATTTATCTTTTGGTACTATTTATCCAGTATCAATTGATTTTGATAATAATGGAAATATTTTCTTTGTAGGTATTAGATCACAATCATTATGGATTGGCAATATTGCTTTAATGAAAAGTGGTACATCGGATGGAATTACTAAAATTCCTCTTCCTGTAGAAGATTTCAAAGATTTTGATCCCACTATTGTCAGCACAGGCTCAATTGTAGTAGATAAAAAAAATAATATCGTATGGATATCAGTACTTGCATTTGGATATAAAGGTCAAATATATAAATATGATATTGCAAACAAATCATTTAAAAAATATGATATTGGAGATCTTCCTTCACCTGTAGGTATGACTCTTGATGATAAAGGTAATATTTGGATAAGTGACCATGGAACTAGTATTTTTGTTAAATTAGATCCTATTAATGGTTCTTTAACAAAATATGTAACATCTCCAGTTTCTCAAAAGATTTTTGCAGGAGAAAAAATTAATGGTCAAGCATATACTTTACCTTATTGGATGAAAAAAGGACTAAATAATTCTATTATTTTTAATGAACATACTGGTAACAAAATCGGAAAATTTTATCCAGAGGATATGACATTAGTTGAATATTGGATTCCTTCACAGAACAAACAATTTGGACCATGTCCTCCAGATTCTCCTGAGAATAGTTGTGGTATTGGAAATGTATTACAAATTACTAATGAAATCTCTAATAAATCAATTTGGTTCACCGAGTGGAGTGAAAATAAGATTGGTCATGTTGATACCAGTATTCCATTACCTTTTTCAATTACTACTAGCGAAAATGAAATAACACTTAGTCCTGGAGAAAGCAAAGAAATTAAATTTGTGATTAAGGCACATACTGATACTACTTCTCTTCATCCTATATCTTCATCTACATTAACTCCAAGTGGTAATCTAGGTACATCTTATGGAATTTTTAGTGAAAATTTAATTAAATTAAAAAATGATGAATCAAAAGAAGTGTCTTTTGTATTTACTCTTTCTAATGATGTTGCTATAGGAAATTATGTTTTGATACTAGGAGCTGAAGATGAGGATGTATCAATTTCAAAAGCTATTCTTATTAAGGTAATTTAGGTATTAATTCATAATATTTATTGATAACAGAATTATTTTCTCCATCTAACAAAACAATGTGATTCTTTAATTTTAATTTATAACTTGAGCAAAAGATAATTCATATCCTTCTGGGTCCAAAATATGAAAGTATCTTTCTCCCCATTCTCCATCTTTGGGCTCATTCTTTATGGTAATTAGATGCGCAATATTCTCGTCATTTTTGAAATAACTGTAGAGTTTATCAACATTATCTGAATAAATAACAATTCTACCAAAATTTTTATTAGATATTGATTCATTTGTAAACTCTAAATTTAAATATGTTTTGGAATTGCTGAAATCATTATCGTTCATTTCAAAAGAAGTGAATGTGCTATCAGGCCCTCCATATGTAAGAGTTAATCCTGGAACTTTTGAATAAAATTTCCATTCTCTTTTCATATTTTGAATTTTCAATGTTATAGCTGAAATTTTATATACTTTCATAATTAATTAATATATACATATATATATAATTATGAAATATGAGATATCTATTACTAAATAATATATATTAAATTTTGTTCTAGAAGATTTATAATATATTTTGGACTAAATAAATCTGACTAATTTTTAATATACTTAAAATGTACTTGATCATAGTATGAGTGTAATTTTATGGATAATTGCTATAATACTATTCTTAGCTATTATCGGATTGGGGTGGGATACTTTTTTTGCTGGTGTATTAAAGGGTGTAGATAAAATTGGTATTACTCCTATAATCAAAAATATTACTGATAGTACAAAAGGAGCTTTAAAAGGTGTAATCTCTGAATCCCCTAAAAATACCATAGAAAATACACTTAATTTTAATACTTGATAATTTAGGTTATTAAAATGATATGATAACAATAATTGATTTTTTAAGATTATATTAGAGTCTGTTGAAAACGTTCAAAATCTACTATTTCCGTTTTTTCTCCTTTAATAATACGAGAAAGTATTTCAATCGCAGCTTTTTTATGTAAGTATTCATTGTTATTACCACATCTGTAGGAATAAGTACAACGAGGACATCCATCATCATTTTCACATGGACATTCCATTAAGATGGAATGGGCTCTTCTTATGGCTAGTTCAAATTTATCAAAAAGACTTTTACTTGCTCCATTACCTCCAATGCTCCCATCATGAATTACTATCATTCCTGTATCTCCTAGTGAAATTCCTCCTATATCTTGAGATGCTCCCCCTATTAACATACTACTTCCTTCGATAACTACATGTTCGGTAGCATGATGTCCGCTCATTTCTACTTTTTCTTTTTCGGATACCATTTCTAAAATTTTTATTGGTCTTGGGACTCGAAATATAAAGCCTTTTGTAGAGTAACTATAAGTTATTGGTTCATTCAAAAAAACTTTTTTTCCTTGATTGATCTCCTTTCCAATCTCTATATTTGAATATCCTATTACTTTTTTAAAAATATTCAAAGAACAGTACCTTAAATTAATTCCAAAAATTTCTTTTTGTTCAAATATTTCTATTATTTCTGGAAACTCTTCCATTATGGATTTTGTGTAGAATGGATAGTCATTTGGTATAGCTTCTATATCAGCAAAATTTCTTTCTGTATTATCATCAATTGTTAATTTTTGAACTTTGTATCTCTTACCTGAAAGAAAGTAAATGGCATTATCATGCAATTCCTCTAGTGCTTGCGGCAAATTTCTATTTCCAATAATTTTGCCATTAAAAACAATATTTACATCATTTCCAATTCCTCTTATGTTATACTTTTTAAAAACAAAATTTTGTCCAAGGTTTGGAACATATCTTCCATTACTAAATTTCACTAATTCTTTTTTTTCCAATTTACAAAGAAGTTCTAAGTAATTTTTTGATTCAAATTTTGAAATAGGTCTATCATAACACATAGCAAGAATTTGATTTTCCATTATTATTGGATTTAATGGATCAATATATGGTATTTCTTGATCAATAAAATAATCGTCAGGATGATTTTTATAATATTGACTTATTGGATCATTTCCCAATGTCAAAAAAGCATATCCTTCTTGCCCCTTTCTTGCTGCTCTTCCTAGTCTTTGAATTAGTCTGTTTACAGGAACAAGATTGGATATTACAGCATCAACATCTCCAATATCTATACCTAATTCTAAAGTTGGTGTAGAAGAAATAACATCTATTTTTCCACTCTTAAAAGAGTTTTCTACAATTTTTCTATTTTTAGGTGGAAGACCAGCTCTATGGACCCCAATTTTAATTCCTTGTTTTGCTGACATGAAAGCTATCAGTTCTGCTGATATATGTGAATTACTAAAAACTAAAGTTTTATGATATTTAGTAATTTTTTTTATTAACTCAATTACTAATGACTTATTTGACCTAAGTGATGGATATATAATAGCAAAATTGGTATGACCTCTTTTTCCTTCACCAATCACTATTTCCATTTTGCGAGAAAATAATAAATCACAAAATTCCCTGACATTTGGTAATGTAGCAGAACAGGCAATCATTTGCAATTTTTTATTATTTATTATTCTTTCTAATCTTTTAATAATATAATGAACATTAGATCCAAATATTCCTGTATATACATGAACTTCATCTACAACTAAAAATTTCAAAGTATTCAATAGTTTTATAAATTTTGTATTATTCAAAAGATGGTAATGTATAGAATCAAAATTTGTTAATACTATATCTGGCGGAAATTCATAGAAATTTTGTTTTTCATTTTCAGTTAAGTCTCCATCAAATATTTTTACTACAATATCTATATTTTTTGAATACTCGATTATTTTTGATAGTTGATCTCTTGCTAATGCTTTTGTTGGATAAACAAAAATTGCTTTTATTCCTTCAGTTCTGAATTCTTTTTTACTATTAAACCACTGAATTTTTTTGTTAATTATTTGAGTTTTTGAATCATATATCTTTTGTAAAATTGGAATACAAAAAGCCTCTGTTTTTCCAGAAGCAGTAGGCGCAATAATTACTGTATCTTTATTTCTAAGAATATTGAAAATAGCTTCTTCTTGAAATTTAAACAATTTTTTAATATTTTTAGACTTTAACTGGTTTACTAAAATATCATCCAACGGTAATTCGTCTAAATTTTTACCTGTATCTATTTTTGATTCTTCTAATTTTTTAACTTCAACGACATAGTCCAAATCTGAATATAAAATTTCATCTAGGAGATTGTTATTACTTATTCTACTTTTTTCAATCATTTTTTCTATTTCTTTTTTAGATCTTACTATTTTTTCATTTTCAAGTACTGTTTTTAAATCTTCAAAAACAGTTACATAACCATTATCAAACTTATCTAGAAACGCCAAGTAAGTTTCATCTATGTTATTGTAAAATGGTAAAACGGAGCATATTTCACATTTTTCACAAATAAATAATAATCGCCCATCAAAAATCCTATTTATTTTTATTGAATTTAAAGATGAACAATTAGGACATCTATATTTTTTCACACTTAAAAAATAAATAAAACATAATAAATTGTTTGTCTAGTATTATTTTAACTTTATATAAATAAGATTTAATACAAAAGTTATGTTATTGGGCTGTTGATTCTAAATATATTGAAATACCTAACATTTAGAAATCTTATACTAAAAGATGATCCAATCTAAATTGGTAAATTTGAATTCTACCTCTTTATAATGACTTTAATACATGAACTAAAGTTTATTGGAGGAATATTTACTGATAATTGATTGTCAATCAATCTCATATAGACAAACACTAAATGAATTCTAAAAGAAGCAATGAGAGAGACATTTAAGGAGGAATAAACGATATGAATTATCCCTGTATCTGAGAATAAAGTTATAGAAAAACTGCCTTCTAATACAAAGAAATAAGTAGCATAGCAAAAGACTTGATAAAAGTTTCATACATCTTTAAAAAAATTAAAAAATAACCTCTATTTCATTTTATATACAATGCAATTTGAGTAGACAATTGTTTAATCATCAATTTTTGATTTGCAATACAAAGTAGAATAAATCTCATTTATAATGACTAAGTTAGGAGTTATGTAGTCATATTCATTACTCCTATCTGTAAAATATCAGTTATCCTTCTACCATGTTTCTCATTGTAGTTACATGTCCAGTCAGATACTGCTTTTCCAATATCTGGTTGATTTTTAAATGTGGAATTGTTTATAGCCTGTCTCTATGCATCCATAACCATCTTACTTCTATAAGGTTTAGTTCTGGAGATCTTGTTGGCAAGAATACAAAGTTTATTCTGTGATGGTATTTCTGTATGGTCTCTCTTACTTTCTTGGATTTGTGTATTGATGCATTATCCAGTACAAGAAATATTTGCTTGACAGAGTAATCATATTTTCTATCTATGCGTTTGATGAAATCCAGAAACTGATCTCCCATTTTATTTTTGTAAGAATGTGTATACATTGTATCGTTAGTATGGTCATAGATACCAAATACATTCAGAATACCTTTTATCTTCTGTGCTTTTTCTATCTTAGTTTGTACTGAACACCATATGATGGACCGCCATATGTCTTTGCTGTTGTTGGTCCTTTCTCATCTTGATACAACAATACGGAATCAGGAGGTGTATTGTATCTTATCTGTTCAATCCTCTTTTTTTCAATTCGTATTCAGGATCTCTACTTTTTCCCAGAATTATCTTTGAATTTCTCCATTCTATTTTACTTTCATTTAGGATATCCTTAATTCGGGTATGACTGATTCCTTGTTTTACTATCTTTTTGTCTTTGGTAAGATAACCAGCAAGTGATCTCAGTGACCAAGTAGAGAATTTTAATCCTAAATCCCTTGGATTTGTAGATGCCAGTGACCAAGTAGAGAATTTTAATCCTAAATCCCTTGGATTTGTAGATGCTATTTTTACAATCACTTTTCTTGCATCATTATCTATCTTTACCATAGGAGAATAGTCTATCTTTGTAAACAGACCTTCTATTCCATTATTATCATTGAATTTATGAATCCACTTCCTAATTGTTTTGTCGTAAGTGTTGGTCATCTCTCTTATCTCTGGAACAGTATAACCTTCACTAGCAAGGAGTACAATTTTTATCCTGTATTTTATTTCTGGATTTGTATCCAAAAGAGAATAGAGTTTGTTTTTCTCTTTATCTGCAATCTGCCTAAGGGGAGTATATCTTACCACATGAATAAGTAAATATACACCAAGCTAAAGCTCTATCCATCATATATCCTTGTCAAAGAGGTAAACAGTGTTTTACTATAATTATCAATTCATTTGTTTACATAACTGTTAACCAGTACTTTTCTAATTGCTTTTTTACAATATTGTAGGAAGTCACAGAATAATAATATCCATAACAGAAACTAGTTAAATAAATTTAATAATAATTTAGTTTTGATAACAATCGTTATCACCTATTAATATTTCAATAATTTGAGAAAGCAATTTGACAAGTACAATTTACTATTTAAAGAATAATTTTCAACTGGATTTCAAATTATGTTCAAATCCTATAATATTCATTATTTTTATTAGTCATCAATGAACTTTTCTTTTAAATCATATTTTAATTTCTTTTATAAAGTTTTCAATTGATTTAAATTTAATTTTCAAGTTTCTTTCAAATGTCAATTTATGCTTAATTTGAGGATGTTTTTCACTAATGAATTCTTTTAAGAATGATATCAATATTCATTCCTTGTAAAGTAGTTTATGCAATAACGATCAAGAAAAAATTTCAATCAGTTTAGAAAATATTTAAGTATAAATTAAAAATAGTTTAAAATGAGACCAATTCCACTTTCAATAAAGATAGAAATCTTTAGAAAATATTTGGAAGGCTTTTCGATGCCTGAAATAAGCAAATTATATAATGTTTCTGTTGGGAGTATCCATTCAATTACAACAGAAGAATCAAAGAAAGATGATGCTTTTAACTATATTAGAGAGATAGCCAAAAAGTTAAGAAAAGACAATATAAATATTTATGATTTAATTCCTGCAATTCATCTAAACACGAAAATCAAGACTTTGGGCTTAAATCATGATTTATTTGACGATTTTTTGGAGTCAGCAGACACAGAAAGCTTTAGAATTAATATGAATTTGGATGAATTTTTAAAAAAAGTAAAAGAGATATTAAACTTTGAAAGATCTAATAATATAAAACTTCATGAAATTCTTCCATATATTGAAAAAGAAAAAGCACAATTAGACAAGTTGACTCAAGAAAAGGAAAGGATAGAAGTTGAAATTATTAATCATTCAAATGATTTGGAATTTACTAGATCTGAGATACAAGAATATTTTCAACAAAAACACTTTACTTGAAGAGTATAAAAAGAATAGAGAAGCGATTTCAAAGACATCATCAGATTGGTATATTTATGAAGAGATATATGAAAAAGCAAGTAATGGAATCGGCATAACCATAGATCCTCTTATTTTATATGATAAATTACTCGAGATTTATAGATACCCTGATCAGAACATAGAACTTATAAGAATGATTTTGGATTTATAATAGAGTTAATCAATTTCAGATTTTTTTAAAATAGAACAAAAAAAGTATTCAAATTTTCATTAAACTTTTCTAAATGTTAATTTTAACAGTAACATGTAGAGATGAATCATAATTGATTTAATTGAATTATTTAATCAGATTCCAATTTTGAAAGATTTCATTATGTTTAATTTAGAAATAAACAAGATTAATACATCTGCATATATGTAGAATTTATCATCTAGATTTTGATTATTTTAAAAGACCTTACCAAAAAATTTGGTAAAATAGTAGCTGTTGATAATGTTTCCTTAAATATACAAGATGGGGAAGTATTTGGTCTACTTGGTCAGAATGGTGCTGGAAAAACTACCATTATTCACATGTTAGCAACCCTTCTAAAACCAACTAGTGGAACTGCAGAAATTAGCGGATATGATATTATAAAAGATTCTTCTAAAGTGAGAAAAAACATTGGAATTGTATTTCAGGCGCCAAGTAGTGACGATATGCTAACTGGTTTTGAAAATTTAAAAATTCATTCTTATTTATATGGAGTTCCATCAAAACTAAGACTTGACAGAATAGAGGAATTATTAAAATTAGTTGGACTGTATGAAAGAAAAGATGATATTGTAAAGAAATATTCTGGTGGAATGCGTAGGCGCTTGGAAATTGCTCGAGGTCTTATTCATAAACCCAAGGTCATTTTTTTAGACGAACCTACATTAAGACTTGATCCTAATAGTAGAAAGTCAATGTGGAGCTATATTCAAAAGCTGGTTAAAGAAGAAAAAATTACCATAATTTTGACTACACATTATATGGAATAAGCTGATAAATTGTGTAACAGAATTGGCTTTATAAATAAGGGCAAAATAATTGCTATAGATACTCCAGAACAACTAAAGCGCAGGATTAAGAATGATAATACTGGAAAATATATCGGAGATACTATCAAATTGTACTTTAAAGCAAAAGAAGAAGACAATTCAAATGAGATTAATTTTAAAAATAATAATGAGACAATAGTTAAAAATTTTAAGATTTTAAAATCATTTAAATTTGTCAAAAAAATAGAACAGAAAAGACTTGACGGAAAAAATTATTTAGTAATTATTTTACAAGTAGAAGATATTAACCATAATTTACCTATCATATTGAAATCTATTGATAATGTAGAACCAGTAGAATTTTCACAACCAACTTTAGATGATGTATTTTATACTGTTACTGAAGGTGCAATAAATGAAGTTCCAGAAGGAGGATTTATGGAGAGATATGCGCAATATGACAAATAATAACAATAATAATAATAATAATAGTCTATTGTATTACATCTCTGTACATATTTTGTATATATTATTATAAATCAAAAGATATGTCATTAAATCAAATACTAATAAATACACTAAAAAATAATTTCTTAAATGTCTATGCAATTTGGTTACGAGAATTTAAGGTTTATTTGAGAGAAAGAAGTAGACTAGTTGCATCCTTATTTACCCCATTACTGTGATTGTTTATAGTTGGATCAGGTTTAGGATCAACAACAACTTTATCAATAGATGTAAATTATCAACAATTTATTTTTCCAGGAATTATAAGCATGTCAATTATTTTTACATCTGTTTTTTATGGAGCTTATATTATATGGGATAGAAAATTTGATTTTTTAAAAAGTGTAATGGTAGCTCCAATAAGTCGTGAAATAATTTTTATTGGTAAAACACTTGGTGGAATGACAAATTCTTTGATTCAAGTATTTATGTTACTTATTATAGGATTTTTTATTGGAATTGATTATACAATTATTTCTCTTTTACAGATAATTTTTGTTTCTATTATATTATCATTTTTACTTACTGCCTTGGGTCTAGGACTTGGAAGTCGTATGCATAGTTTAGAAGGATTTCAGATGATCGTTAGTTTTGTTGTTTTTCCTCTATTCTTTTTAAGCGGTGCTTTATTTCCTTTAGATAATCTACCTGATTGGCTTTCATTTTTAACTATAATTGATCCGGCTACATATGCCGTTGATGCTTTAAGAAATTCAATATTAGGAATAGCAACTTATTCATTTGAATTAGATTTATTGCTTTTATTCTGTTCCACCATTATAACTACATTATTTGGAATATTATCATTTAGAAAAATGAGAGCAGTATAAAAAAGATTAAGGTAATGGAAATGATGAGAACAACAATGATCTACATTTAATAAAGGTAATAGATTAATTCATAAATTAAAAAAGAAGGGCTATCGTCTAGCTTGGTCCAGGATATCAACTTCAATATGAAGGTATAAGCCTGGGGCGCTGGCGGTCGTGGGTTCAAATCCCACTGGCCCCATTGTGATATTAGTTCTCTAATTGGATTCACTAGAAAATAAAAAATAAGGTGAATCAAAAAATAATTGAAAATAATAGAACAAACTCATGAGGAATCTAATGCATATTCTTTATTTGTATATGCTATTAGATCACAAGTTACAAGAGATTATTATCTTAGAAGATTGAGAATTTTCTTTAATTATATTAATTTAAAACTGGATAAAACAATGGAACAAAGATGTAACTATTTTGCAGATAAGGCAATCAATGATCCTACTTGGACATTTAATTCCATCTTAAGATTTTTACAATTCCAAAAAGATAGGGTTGAAAAAGAAGAGATTACGGGAGCAACACTTAGGAATTTTATCAAAGCAATCAAGTTATTTTGTGAGATGTCTGATATTTCTATTCCTTGGAAGAAGATTGTTAGAGGACTGCCAAGAATTAGAAGATATGCAAATGATAGAGCCCCCACAATAGAAGAGATACAACAACTTTGTGAATATCCAGATAGACGAATTAAAGGAATTGTGTATACCATGGCATCTTCAGGAATAAGGTTGGGAGCATGGGACTACCTACGCTGGAAGGATATTCAGCCAATAGAACGCCAAGGCAAAATAGTAGCAGCAAAAATTATTGTTTATGCTGGAGACGATGAAGAATATTTTTCATTTATTACTCCCGAAGCATACTATGAACTCCAAAAATGGATG
>CAWIYT010000145.1:0-14172 GCA_963840085.1 uncultured Nitrososphaerales archaeon | reverse complement strand
AGATGGAATCGCATTAACTTCTGCTCTGTTTTTCATAATATTTCTCTAGATTTTAATATGCTATATTTTATTAAACAATTTTACTATTTAATAGACAAATATTCTCTAATATATTTCTGAAAAAAAAATTTATTCTATTTTTTTTATATTATAATTATTTTAATTAATTAATCTGTTACTCTAGTGATATTGCTGCTATTACTATAAATATGAGTCTAATAATCATCTTTTAATTTAACAACAAGTCATTATCATCTCATATATTTATTGTCATAGTCTGATGAATGGATGGACCTTGCCTTCCATAATCTTATTACTATATATTTCCAGTTCAGGCTATGACAATAATATTATTCTACTAGCATTATTTAAAATTCTAGAAGAATAGTTTTAAAGTTCTAAATAGTATATTTGATACTAAATATTAAAGATATAAACTATAGTCAGTCATAGCCTGGATTTATCCTATATGTTGTGTGTTTGTCATATGTACAGGCTATGGCAATTAAATTATCTTCAATTATTATATAGTATGCTTAATAGTTTTGTATACTCCCAATTGTATTCCGGTCTGATTTAGTTCAAGAAAGAAGAAAGACTTAAAACCGATTTACACACTGCCATAGCCTACTCTCTATTGTCATGAAAAACTTAGAGGGCTATGACAATAATAATAATAATAATAATAAATTAGAAATTAACATTAGATCTCTTGCGCAGTTACATTAGATTGACATCTCATTCTTAATTCTGATATATCCAGTTACGGTGATACACTATTCTTCATTATCCTGTAATTCACAAGACCAGATACAATATCTGAAATATGGTTATATCTTTTCAGTCTGTTCCTATATTTAGTACCCATAATACAAAATTTCTTTATCCTGCAGATAGTATGCTCTATTATTACTCGCTGTCTGGAATGATTTTTGTTATACTCTATTTGTTCCTCAGTTAGTTCCATATTTCTTTTCTTCTTCTTTACAGGTAGACTATACTTTACAGTAGGAAAGTCTTTTTCACATCCTAGATATCCTAAATCAAGAACATTTTCTACCTGTAATGGTGTTATTGGTTGTTCATCCTTGTAAACGGTATAGTCATGCTGTCTTCCTTTTTTGTGATGATTTGATTTATACAGTATTTTTCCTTCTTTATTTACCATCAGTTGTGTCTTTACAGTATGTCTTTTCTTCTTGCCTGAATAGTAATCTTTTTTTCTCTTCTTGTCTTTTGGTCTTTGTATCTCCTGTTCTGTTATATCTATAAATGCCTTGAATTCAGGAAAGTACTTTTCTACTTCTTGTACAGTTCTTAATCTTCTGGTAATATTCTACAATTTTTGAGGTAATGGAATACATCTTTTAACTAGTGGTTCTATGTGTCTTATATCTCTGTACACGTTACTCTGGTCCAGATCAAATAGAAATCCCGATAATGTATGTGTTATGTACAGTCTGTAGTATACAAGTAACATGAGAAATCTGTCTTGTCACTGTCAGTTTGAAATGATTTCCTGCACCTACTTTTCTTGTCCTTTTTCTTTTAGATAGACGTTTTATCTCGTATTGTGGATATCTAGATTCTACCTCCTTGTAAATTGAATCAAATTCTGATAGTTCCAGTCCAGTAAATGACTTGAATAATGATGGTTTTCTGGATAATCTGGCATAATTTAGCAAATCTACGAAATAACTGCTAAAAAAGAGGAATATAGCTGTAATCTTGTCTATTGCACAAGAGATCTATTATTTACTGATTTTTAAATATTTTATTACTTATACAGAGTTAACCGGAAACGTACTAAATAGTTGTCATGCCCATAGCCTTCTATATTTGCTTGATTGACTCTCGGGATATGGCTTTTACTAATAATAGCAATAATATACTCTATTACATTAAAATATTGATAACTCGAAAAATAAATAATATTTTTTATAATGTTTTTAATTATTTCTAAATTTTACTTAGATTCTGGTTTGGTAAATCACTAACATCATTTGATAATTTAAACTGATATAAATTCAATATCAATTATGTTATTTTTATTTTGTTATTAATAAAGTAAAAAGTGTTAATAATTGTTAATAATTGTCTATAATCTTAATAAAGAACATTGTTGTTTGACTAGAAGAGAAAATGTAAAAATGTCTACTACAAAAGGTAAAAATATATTGATAGTAGATGATGAATCAGATATTACTTTTATAATAAAGAATATTTTAGAATACAGTGGATTTAAAGTAGATTCATTTACCGATTCTATTTCTGCATTGGATAATTATCAAATCAATTTTTATGATTTAGTAATTCTTGATATAAAGATGCCAAAAATGGATGGATTCCAATTATATACTAAAGAGAAAAAGATCCTAAAGTAAAAATTTGCTTTTTAACTGCGAGCGAAATGTTTTATGAAAAATTTAGAAAAACACGTTCTGAGTTGGGTGAAACAATTGGTGAAGACTACTTTATTCAAAAACCAATCAACACTGAAGATCTAATTAAACAGTTAACCAGGATAATGAATAAAAAATAAAGATGATGGCACAATCGTTTGGTATAGATCCAAACATAGCCAGTATGGCAGTTAATGGTGCAACTAAAATGTTTCTTCAAAAATCTACTCCCAATGCTGCTTTCGGTCTTTTATCTGCTTTACCCAAAGATGTTACTGACCAATTTGATGACAATGAGAAACAAAAATTTAAAACAACACAAGATAATGTAAATCGTTATGATTTGCTAAAACAATTGTCAGAAATAACAGGTATAAAAGATATAGACAAATTAGACAATTTTGCTGATGTTATTTTGGATAGTATAAAGCAAAATACTAGAATTGATTTAAGTGATGGTCTTGACAAAGAAGAATTGTTTCAAGGATTAAAAGAATCTATCAAGATGACAACAACAATCTCGTCAATTTTAATTTTTTAATTTTTTAATTTTTTAGTCTCAATCATTATAAAGTTTTTTCTTATGTATTTGTATAATGAAGAATAGTATGCGATTCTCTTAATTAAAAAATGCAAAATAGCAAGAGCAAATTTATCAATTTTGTTTCATTATCTTGTATTATTTATTTATGATGAATAATAATATGTTTTTATCAATACTTATTAAAAGTAAAGTGAGTATTTATGAATGATTAAAACCATGTTTCTTTTATTATTATCTAATAATTAAAACGAAGTAAATGTAATAACATAAAAGAAAAAAACAATAAATTCTGAGATAATCAAAGACAACAATTAGAAAATACAACAACATCCACTATTTCAGAATCAAGAAATGATCAAGATATTATAAATGACTATTAAAGAAGTTGTTTTATAGTTATATCTATATATTTTCTTTATGTTTTTTATTAAAGAATGTAAATAAATCACGAATATTTAGATACTAGATAATCTATATATTATTATATGATGGAGAGAGATTATGAAGGAGATAATAATTATAATGATTATTATCCATTAATAATGGCAAAGGATTCTAATTTACAATTACCTCTCTTTGCACCATCATCAGTAATGAATATAGCACCATGGAAAGATCAAAGGTTAGAACTCATAGAGATTCCAAAAGGAATAATTGAGACTTTACAAAATTCTGGCTTTACAATTGAAAAAATATTAGACTGCGGACCTTCTCATATTGCAAAGATATTGAGAATAGATGATTATATTGGAGAACTAATATATCAAGAAACAAAAAAAGCAACTAGAAATATTATTTCTAGTTCTAATTTTTAATTAGTTGCTATTATTATTTTTATCTCAATCTCCAATTTTTTATTTTTTTAATTTCAAGATGAATTAATTAAATTATTACTCTAGTGACATTTCAATAAAGTTATGGATAATTATGTAAAGTAAAAATTATTGTATAAAAAATAGAATGAGTATTACAAAATGATAAATAATATTATCAGAGAATTATCTCGTTGATCTTTTGAGATCAACTAACTAGCCAAGTCCAATCACTGCTAGTCATATTCTGAACCGTCCGTTTTCCATAATCCTACTACTATATGTCCAGTTCGGGCTATGACAATAATAATTTCTCTAGATTATTTAAAAAACACCAGAAGAATAGTTTCAAAAATGATAAATACTTCAATGAGGAGAGAAACACCACCTCAACAGAATTAACATCTTATCATAGTCTGGATCTATATTCTCCATTTGATTAATTAGTTCAGGCTATGACAATTAAATTATCTCAAAGTATTATATAATATAGTTAACATTCTTCGTTAATTGAAAATCCTACTACAGTATTGACTTGACTCAAAACAAAAAGAAAGACACCAGCAAATGACTAACATCAAGCCATAGCCACTACTTCTGTCAGTTGTACTCATAGACTATGGCTTCTCTTATTAAATTAAATAAATGAAATTATCTTCCTAATTATTAAATATCATATTGTAAATATGGATAAACAGTCCAATTAGCCATAGCCTTTATCTTTATTGTTATGATATATGGATTCATTATACGGCTATGGCTTAAATAAATTTGTTAGAGTTTATAGCGAAATAACCTTTTTATTGTTATTGTTT
Organism: uncultured Nitrososphaerales archaeon; assembly: GCA_963840085.1. Lineage (GTDB taxonomy): Archaea > Thermoproteota > Nitrososphaeria > Nitrososphaerales > Nitrososphaeraceae > TH1177. The sequence goes on along the minus strand of CAWIYT010000145.1, from coordinate 9,599 downwards.
GACTAGCAAAGAAAAAAAGATAATAAAATGAATGATAATCAAGGCTTTATGGATGATGAAAATTTAATTGAGAGAAAGAAAAGATTAGAAGAAGAATTAGATAAGAAAGTCTCTAATGATTATCGTGAATTCATAGATAAATCAAATGAATATTTACAAAAAACAAAAGAAAATACTAAAAGATACTATCAAGATTTACTTTCTAAAGAATTAGATTCAATGGAAGATGCTATAAATTCAGGTAATACATTACAAGCAATGAGTCATAGACTGACAGCAAATGTTTATGAATCTATTATTCAGAATTTATAAAATTTAATTAACAATAAAAGGAGAAAGTCAATTAACAGACTAGTTAACTGAGGCTGGGTCATAATTCAATAAATAAATATTATTCCACTACCCAATAGATGTAATCAATAGTGGTCTGGACCCATTTGAAATGAGAACACCTTGTAATGGAGACTTTTTTACTCCTATCATTACAGGTATAGGAGGTCATACAGATGCAGGGTGTTAAAGAGAATAGTACTAGAAAGTGGACACCAGAAGACAAGACAAGGATTGTAATGGAATCATTGACTACAAATATCACAGTAGCAGAACTATGCAGAAAGTATAATCTCAATCCAAATGTGTTCTACAACTGGAAACAGAAATTCATAGAAGGTGGTAAGATGGCACTTTCAGGCTCCGGTAAAGACAACATGATAAACAAGAAGAATAAGGAAATAGAGATTGAGCGACTAAAGAAGATCATTGGTGAGCAGACAATAGCAATAGATGTATTTAAAAAAACGTTAGAAACAGGAGGAAGGAGGAAAGGTTAGCAGTGGTAAGGACAATATCAAACAACGGAATGAGCATTAGAAAGACACTGACATATTCTGGTTGTAGTAAAAATATGTACTACAATAACAACAATAGTAGAAAGAATAATTATAGAAATCATATTGCATCATCATCATCATCATATAGAAGAAAATATACAGCAAATTTCTCTGCAAAGGCCAACTTATGGTACCAGGAGAATGGCTGCAATGTTAACAAGAATTCTTGGAAGACCAGTCAACCGAAAGAGGGTACAGAGAGAATCTTCAGAAAGATGGGCTACATTACACACATCAAGAAGTAAGAAGGAAATCATTCGTTCAAAAGTACCCACTATAAAAAAGCAGATAGACCAAACCAGGTATGGGAAGCAGATCTTACCTACATACATTGTGTGGTATTGATGGATGGGGTTATCTCTTTAACGTATTTGACGTATTTACAAGAGAATGGGTTGGCTACTGTTTTTTGATCTGTCTGCAGTCAAGGAAAATGCCATCATTTCTGTTGAAAATGCTCTTGTAACGCATAAGGATATAGTACCACAACAAGATCTTGTTATCAGAACAGACAACGGCTCTCACAGTATACAAGCAAAGCAAAGCATTTAGAAAATCTTTATCTGTACTGGGATTGAAACTGGAACATATTTACTACAACACGCCAGAACAGAATGGACACATCGAATCATTCCACAAGACCCTAAAGAAGGAGTACATCTGGCCAAATGATTTCCAGAACTACCAGGAAGCAGAATCAGCAATCAGAGATGCGTTTTTAGACTACAACCAGAACAGAATACATTTTCCGCACTGCGATATCTAACACCATACGAATTCATTTCTAAATGGAAAATGCAGCAAGAGGAAAAGGAGGAGAAGGTGATAAATATTGGTAATGAAAAATAATATCCATAAAATAATGGGAAAAGTGTTCCCAAAAATAGGGGTCCAGTCCACTATTTATCTATCGCTAGAGTAATCGATTAATTGTTAATTATTTGTTGTCACAGTTTGAACTAGATAGAGATATGAACGCATCTCTGATCGAAGATCGTTAGTCAAGGCTATGACTTGTTTGAGTTTGAGTCTTTTGTCTTCCTACTGTTGTTGAGAATTATTTTGCATTTACATTAAGCATTATAATTTTTAAAAATTTTTTTATAGAATTGATTTTATTATTTATTTATATATATTAATTAATTGAGTATTTTTATTATTATTGTACTTTCTCATATCTTCAATAATGTCGTCTAATTCTGATAGATTCTTTGAGAATTTAGCCACAATATCTTGGTATTGTGAATCTTTATCTTGAAAAGCAATAATTCGTAAATAATAATAATTGAGTTCTTGATGTAATTTTTTATATTCTTTTTATCGGAAACATCTCTATTCATCCATCTAGTCTAATAAATTGTAATAGATCCTATCTTTTAATTTTATTATTTTTTATCTTAACTTACCTGTTTTTTATTAATAATAGTTATAGAGCCATAGCCTGAACTAAATTATGATGAGTTATTATTCATTAATAAATTTTTTATTATTGAATTATATATTTCTGTTAATAAATCAATATATCTATCTACATCATATGCTGTTTTATCATTTATGAATTGATATGGTATCGCTTTTCTTCTTTGATAATCAGTTATAACATATTTGAGAAGTTGTCCTGCTTTTAGAAATTCCTTTTCTGATGTAAGCATCTTTATTGCATTATTTTCAACTGTATTTCTATTTTCATACTCATTATAGTTTTTAGATAACTGTTTTGTAAAAAGCAAATCAGTAACTGGAACTTTTCTTTCTCTTAAAGATAATAAATATTTTTTATAAATAAATTTGATTTCTGGAAGTCTTTCTCTTAATTCATTTATGTTATTAGCTATTGCTAATACTTCTAAAACTTCTTGTTGAAAATTTGATAAATATAGAGGTGTATCATTTCTTCTAGTTTCTATCCCTCTTATCTTTAGTGTTCCATCTTCAAATACACCAAAATATCTATTTGATACAGGAATATGACTGTCTTGTTCAGAAGATAAAAAGGCTATCCATTTATAGATGCCTTCAAATGATATTTCAAATCCAGTTATCTCCTCTATCTTTTTCTTTAATCTAATATAATCATCCTTAGTAGCATTATCTTTTTTTATCCAAATAGAATCAACAATTCCATGTAGAACTTCAAATCCTTCTTTTTCTGCTATCTTTATTGATTTAAGAAGAATATCTCTAGCAAAAGCGCAAACTGCTATGTGTGCATCGATTCTTCCAAATTTTGCATTACTAAATCCTAAATATCCAAAAGATGTAACAAGAATCCATTTTAATGCTGACTGTCTTGCATCATATATTTTGAGATCAGGATTAGTAGAACTAGTAGTAGTTTTATTCTTCAGATTTTTATATTGTATCCTTTTTCTAAGAACTATTTCTAATGATTTTGGTATCAATCCTTTTTTTCTTTTACATACATGATAGTTTAATTCGGGAACTTTATTATTATCAAAGTAATAACAACAATGACATAGAATTGTCTCTGCAGAAATATTCTTTTTATATATTATATTTGGATATAGAGATACAAAATCTAATTCTGCTACTTTTTCATATAAACCAATCTCAGGTTCTAGTATGAGTCCGCCTCTATCTACAATAAAGAGTTCTCTTATTGATTTAATATGTTCTGATATTGTAGGTTTCCATGGTATTAGTATATCATTTTTTGTTGCATTGTATAGATGTAAACTAGTTAAACATTTTCCTATTGTTGCTCTGGAAACCTCATGCAATGGAAGTCTAGATAATCTTGAAATTTCAACAAGTCCATGAACATCTTGTGTTTCTTTCCAAAGAAATGAAGTACTTGTATCAATATGTAATCTACCATACAATCTGATACTTGAGGGTTTATAATATGTTCTACCATAAGAAAAATATGATATTCCTCTTTTAGTGGTTTGTTTTCTTAATAGTGAAATGCCAGAATCCCTATTGAGTGATAAATTTATATTGTTTTTTAATGACCTATGAATTAAATAAGGAAAAAGAAATGAATCGCCATTTTCTGTTATAATTATATCAGGATTTAATTTTTTAACGGTATTTGATAATTGTAAGATTACTTCTTCTTCATCTGATTCACTTTGAATATCTATTTTTTGTTCTTCTTCTCCATAGATTGAAACAATAATAATAGTAATTGATTTTAATTTATCAGAAAATCTAGATATTATTCCTTTTTCAAAATTAATTTTTAGATAAATGATTTTGAAATTAGGTACATAATAATTTGTACTTTCTATATCATCATTTTTTTTATCTACAATATCCCAAAATAACCCATATGGTGTTTCTTCAATCTTATATGTCGCACAAGGAAAAATATCATAGTCAAAAAAATAATGCTGTACTGGTAAAATATCTACATTGTATAATCTAATTTCTCCAAAGTCGTTCTTTCTCCCAATTCTCTTTTCTATTAGGTTAGCAAATTTCGTGTTATTTCCTATATATGACGTATATAACTTTAGAACTTGGGATTTATCTTCATCTATTACTTTCTCATATTTATTTACATGTTCAATTCTCTTAATTAAATTATCTATCTCTTTATAGTTGCTATATAACACTTTTTCTAAATTTGAAATATTGTCATTTGCTAAATAGAAATAGTTATTCCATTTTTTATCTTCTACTTTGATAATGCCATCTTTAGAATCTTTTAGCCAAAAAATCATTTTATTATCTAGATGATATGAATCAAAAATCCATCCAGTTCTTTTAACTAATTCTCTAGTCACTCCAATTCAATAAATAAACATTTTTTTGTATTGTTCAAACAATATAGACATTAGTAGAGATTCTGTGGAATAGTCTTCTCCTTTTGCATTTATTGAAGAAGAATACTTGTAGCAACTTTTTAGCATTTGTTCAAACAATTCTCTATCTTTTTTTCTTAAACAATTAGCATAACTTTTCCATGCTTCTATCTCTTTTATTAGTATATCTTGATAAGGAAAGAGGCTGCTCATATTGTTACTACTATCCTCATTCTTATTTTTCTCATTATTCTTTTGTAATTTAAAAAAAAATATTTGTAATTATGTAAAATTATAGACATTAGAATAGGATATATTCTAAATAGATTATTTGAATAGGAACAAGCAGAATTGTATAATCTTGCAATTGAAAACATTTGCTTAAATAATTTTCTTTCATCATTATTTTTATTGCCTAAATATTTTTGATATATTTTCCATTTCATATCAGTTGCTATTCTAAAAGATGGAATAGTTCTACCCATCTTGTATATCACTATATTATTTTGTATAATTAGTAAAATTGGATAATGCAGCTGAAGAAAATATAATAACTATAGAATTTGTAATTCTTTTAATTGATTTTATTATTTGATTAATTAACCAATCTTTTTCTTCTTTGTTAATTTGTTGATGATAATGATGATAATATTCTTTTGAATCTGATATAAATGAATCAGAAATCATTACTATTTTTGATTTGAATTTTTCTATTAATATTGGAAGTTCATAAATTATTTTCTGTGCTAATTGGTATATAGTAAATACTCTGGTTATCAACACACAGTCTAAAACCTTGTTTATATCCATTCCATATTTTTTCTTTGCAATATTTATACATTGATAGAAATCAAAGTTATTGTTACTTGTTACAATGATTACATTTTGAGATTCTATGCCTCCACTCTTCTTTGGTAGTAATCCTTTAACAGCAATATCACTTATCATATCATCTAAATGTACTAGGCATACCTTGTCACCATACTGTAATTCGATAGGTTTATTATTTATGGTAAAAGTAAGTTTGTCTATTAAGTAATTGTAGGCAGTAAAAAAATTAATATTAGTACGGTATATTACAGTACTCATACCGTACTGTAAAAGTGAAATTATAAAAGCGTTGCTATAAAATAACTTAATTTATTTTAATAATAACATTTATCATAATTTTGTTTGTATCTGTCATATACTAAGGTATAAACAAATAAAAATTATTGAACTAATATGCTATTTTTAATAATAAAATTAAAAAGATTTCAGTAAATTTGAATATAATAGAAACGAAGGAATTAACTGATGTTTTTTTCTCTTTGTTTATACCTTTTTTCAAATAGAATACATTTTCTTTTGATATATGATTAACTTTTATTAGATTTTTTTTGTTAACTATAAAAAATGATGGCAAAAGCAAATTAATACAGAAATGACCTCTGCTTTTTTATTAGATTTTCTTTATTAAATTCAGTGGAATCCTCTAGAAGTTTTATATACAATTCCATTAACATTTTAATTTCAGAGAAACTCATTTTACATAGCCCTTTTTTTGTTTAAAATTAATTTAAAAACACTTAAACTTCTTTTTGTTATTATTTGACTGGTAGGCTGAATGTAAATGTTGAGCCTACACCTTTTTCTCTATCATCTTCATTATTATTAGTAGTAGTAGCCCATATCTTTCCACCATGCATTTGAATTATCTTCTTGGAAATAAACAATCCCAAACCTGTACCACCTGTCATGGATTTAGTAGCAAATTTTGTAAAAAGTTTTGGCAATATCTCTGGATGTATACCTGTTACTGTATCTTTTATACTAACAAGAATTTCATCATTGTCATTATTATTATTATTATTTTCTTTCAATAATAATAGTAATACTGCCTTCATTTGTGAAATTGAAGGCATTGTTTAACAAGTTATAAATGACTTGACTAAGTCTATTTCTATCAGCATCTATAATTATTTCATTGTTGTTATCATGGAATTCATAAAATAATTTTATATTCTTTTTATTTTCTACTATCTTTTGTTCCTACTCTCTCATGATTCTCTGTTATCATTTCTTTAAAGATCAAATTTTTCTTTCTTTAAAAATAAAGAGCCACTTTCAATTCTTGTAACATCTAATATATTTTCTGTAAGTTGGATAAGTCGTTTTGCATTTCTAAAATAATATCTAGAAATGCCTTATCTTTTTCTATGTTTATTCCTCCTTGACGAAGTAGTTCAGCAAGTGCAATTATTGGCTGAAGGGGTGTTTTCATTTCATGTGCTGCTACATTTATGAATTCATTCTTTAATTGGTCTTTATATTTTAGTTCTTCATTTGCCTTTTTAAGTTCCTTTATTAATTCATCTTATTTTTTTATATTCTTTATAGAGTTCACCATATAATTGAAAGAATTACTTAGAACTGAAAGTTCATCATCATTATTATTATTATTACCTTTGCTTTGACCTAGTACATTAAGAGCCTATCCCAAAATTATCTTCCTGTAAATTATTATGCTGTTTGCTAATTGGACAAGACCAAGATAGTTTTTATCCTTCTTTTCATACCTTGTAAATAATTTCCTGAATCTATTGTTATGCCATGAATTTGTTCTCTCTCTACTACCCATCTTCTTGCGGGATGTCTCCGGTTGAGTTTCTTCTCCTCCTCTCTTCTCTATGTCGTATGTGTGGAATGTATCCTCTCTTGGTAATTTCTTGTTCTATATCTTTGGAATGATATGCTTTATCAAGGCATAGATTCTGATTTTTCTTCTTATTCTTATTCTTGTCGTTGTTGTTGTTGTTTCTATATTTTGTTGCTGATTTTGAAGATGGTCTTTTGATAACTATGCTGTCAACGGTTTCAATTGCAGTAGTAACATCATATGTGTATTTGCAGATGTTATAACAGTAGACAAAGGAATGCCTTCTTTATCTGTTAAAATATGTCTTTTGGTTCCTAATTTACTCCTGTCAGTATAGGATTATGTCCTGTCATCTCCCCCCTAAAGGTGATTTTACTGATATGCTGTCAAGAGACTGCCAGTTCTACTTAATCCCTTTCTTTAAATCGTATATTTGTAGCAATCTTGTCCATAATTTATCAAATATATCTGATTCTCTCCATTCCTGAAATCTTCTGTGGCATGTGGAACCAGAACCATACTCTTTAGGTAACATTTTCCACTGACATCCAGTTCTAAGGATAAACATGATACCATCAAATACTTTTCTGTATGGAACAATGGGACGACCTATTGTATTCTCTGGTTTCTCATTTGGTAAAATATTTTTAATTTCATTCCAAAGATCATCTGGAATGCGTATAATTGTTCTAACATATTTTTTACTTTTATTCAAATGTTAAACATATAAGAGAATAAAAACAGGCAGCTATATTCTTATCTATTTTTGGGATAGGCTCTAAGCCTCTCTCTCTTTACTTCAGATATTGCAGAAGTTAAAGCAAAAATTGGTTTTAATATCTTCCGAATAAGGTAAAGTACAAAAACAGCAGTAACTGCAATATTTAAAATTATAAAGATTCTTTGAATAAACAATAAATACTCTGAATTACTTTAGCAGCTACTTTTGAATAAAATCATTTTCTGCTTTGGGAAGTAATATGGTTTAATATTATTTCTTTTTTACCATCAGATATAGCATATTTCTAAAATTGTTCCTTTTCTCTTTGTTGTTGAGGGTACGGACCAAGAGTATCAAACAGAAGTCACGAATATCCAAAACTATTGCTATTACTTGATTTGTATAGTCATTATGTAAATGTAATTCAAATTTGTTATCTTTTTTCCTATTTAAAAGTAACAAACCTATATCCTATCCTAAATCACTACATTCAAAAATGATATTGGTGGATCAGCAATAAAAGTATCAGAATTACTATAAGTCATTTTAATTTGAAATCTCATTCTCTTATTCTTCTTTTGATTCTCCTTCTTCTTTTTTTTAACTTTGGAATTATATTTGCTATATAATCAATAACATATTCATATATATCTAATACACCTTAACCTGCATCTCTGATAGATATCAAATCAAAAAATGTCTAATTCCTTTTAGATAAATAAACACTATAGAAAAAATTAGAATGTTTTTCTATGTAATTCTTATGGTTTAAAATTGTACCATCTGGCACAATTCTGTTCTATAATTTACTTCTAATCTTTGTGTTGAAATATTTCAGCACTTTCTTCTAGACGTTGGTATTGTTTTACTTGTTGGGTTAACAGCATTGTAATATTCTATCTAAGTTAAGTATCATATCTTTGGCCAACTACCCATGCATCTAAGATACCTTCTTACAGTACATAATAGATTGTATTCAGTTTCATAGTTATAGTTTGCACATACATCTTTCTTCAGATTTCTGTTTACCTTTGTTTCTACAAGATTCAAAAATGGTGAACGTGTTGGTAGAAATAGAACAGTTAGTCAGTCGTCCGATTGTCTTTCTATAAATTGTTTAGTCTTTTTGCTTACATGAAATGATGCATTGTCTATTACAAGTATAAATCTCTTGACATTTCTTTTTCTGACATATCTTTTGATACTTTTTAGATGGTTTATAAAATCATTGCTGTTTCTGGTCTTACTTGTTGTAAATTTGATTCCATTTAGGGGATAAAGAAGTGTGATGAATACATTGACTTTATCGTTAGATCCTTTGTAAAGTATCTTTTTTTGTTCCCCTTTTCTCATGTATGTTTTTGCTATGTATGGTTGCAGATGTAACCATGTTTCATCTTCAAAACCTAGTAGAATCTTTTTTTAAAAGAGCAGAGGATACTTTCTTGTATCTGTCTATCTTGTTCTTCTTTTCTTCATAATCGATGCCTTTTTCCAGTTCAAGTTTGGGTCTCTTGTATACTACACCCAAATCCTGAATTATCCTCCATGTCTGCATAGGACTGACATTCATTTCTAGT
>CAWIYT010000144.1:0-14161 GCA_963840085.1 uncultured Nitrososphaerales archaeon | reverse complement strand
ACCCATTTGAAATGAGAACACCTTGTAATGGAGACTTTTTTACTCCTATCATTACAGGTATAGGAGGTCATACAGATGCAGGGTGTTAAAGAGAATAGTACTAGAAAGTGGACACCAGAAGACAAGACAAGGATTGTAATGGAATCATTGACTACAAATATCACAGTAGCAGAACTATGCAGAAAGTATAATCTCAATCCAAATGTGTTCTACAACTGGAAACAGAAATTCATAGAAGGTGGTAAGATGGCACTTTCAGGCTCCGGTAAAGACAACATGATAAACAAGAAGAATAAGGAAATAGAGATTGAGCGACTAAAGAAGATCATTGGTGAGCAGACAATAGCAATAGATGTATTTAAAAAAACGTTAGAAACAGGAGGAAGGAGGAAAGGTTAGCAGTGGTAAGGACAATATCAAACAACGGAATGAGCATTAGAAAGACACTGACATATTCTGGTTGTAGTAAAAATATGTACTACAATAACAACAATAGTAGAAAGAATAATTATAGAAATCATATTGCACCATCATCAATAGAAGAAAATATACAGCAAATTTCTCTGCAAAGGCCAACTTATGGTACCAGGAGAATGGCTGCAATGTTAACAAGAATTCTTGGAAGACCAGTCAACCGAAAGAGGGTACAGAGAGAATCTTCAGAAAGATGGGCTACATTACACACCATCAAGAAGTAAGAAGGAAATCATTCGTTCAAAAGTACCCACTATAAAAAAGCAGATAGACCAAACCAGGTATGGGAAGCAGATCTTACCTACATACATTGTGGTATTGATGGATGGGGTTATCTCTTTAACGTATTTGACGTATTTACAAGAGAATGGGTTGGCTACTGTTTTTTGATCTGTCTGCAGTCAAGGAAAATGCCATCATTTCTGTTGAAAATGCTCTTGTAACGCATAAGGATATAGTACCACAACAAGATCTTGTTATCAGAACAGACAACGGCTCTCACAGTATACAAGCAAGCAAAGCATTTAGAAAATCTTTATCTGTACTGGGATTGAAACTGGAACATATTTACTACAACACGCCAGAACAGAATGGACACATCGAATCATTCCACAAGACCCTAAAGAAGGAGTACATCTGGCCAAATGATTTCCAGAACTACCAGGAAGCAGAATCAGCAATCAGAGATGCGTTTTTAGACTACAACCAGAACAGAATACATTTTCCGCACTGCGATATCTAACACCATACGAATTCATTTCTAAATTGAAAATGCAGCAAGAGGAAAAGGAGGAGAAGGTGATAAATATTGGTAATGAAAAATAATATCCATAAAATAATGGGAAAAGTGTTCTCAAAAATAGGGGTCCAGTCCACTGGATACTCATCAAGAGAGTCAGTTTTGTTTGGTTCCATCAGTTTGGAAGGAAAACAATTGTTCAGACAGTATGATTGGTTCAATGCAACCACATTTTTAGACTATCTAAAACAGATACACAAGAAATTTCCCAAATGCTATTTGTTCCTTGATAAAGCAAAACAGCACTACAGATCAAAAAAGGTACTGCAATATTTTGCTGATAATAAAGATAGTTTGATCCCAGTGTATCTTCCAACAGCATCTCCAGAATTTATGGTACTGGAAGAGATATGGCATATAGCCAAAAATGATTTGCTTATTCTACAATACTATTCATCTTTTATAGAATTCAGAAATAAAATATCCTCATATTTCAGAACAAAAAGATTCAATCTGGATATGAGAAACTATTTGCTTGCTAAAATTGATAATTAGAAAACACAAGCTAGTTGATATACTTTAATCCTTAAGTTAACAGAGCCCTATTTTATTCCTCTCTTGTTATCATATATTTTTAGCAATCTAGACCATAATTTCTCAAATATACCAATTGCTTCCATTCTTGAAATCTCCTATGACGGGTAGAACCAGAACCATATTCTTTGGGTAACATTTTCCACTGACATCCAGTTCTTAAGACAAATACTATGCCATCAAACACTTTTCTATAAGGAACAATTGGTCTGCCTATTATGTTACCTAGTTTCTCATCTGGTAACTATTTTTAATTTCATTCCATAGATTGTCTGTAATGCGTATAATTGTTCTAACATACTTTTTATTCTTAAACATTATCAGATATTTGATAAGAAACCAACAAGCTATATTCCTATCGATTTTTGGGATAGGCTCTTAGTAAACTCTAAGATTCATGAAAAAGATTAGAAGCTAAAAGAAAGTAGCAAAGCTAATAAATATTATATTTAAAAAAGGTTCAATGTAATTTGAATCCTGTGATAAAGTGAGAGCCATTAATTTTTATAATAATTTTAGCAGCAGTTATATAGTTTTAGATTATATCAAGACTGATGAAATATTTTTACTTGTTAATAACAACTACATTAGCCTTAGCATTAGTACATGCTCTACCACATTCTACAGATATTTCTATAGTAACTGAAACCTTTGCACAAGTAACTGACGAGATTAAACAAGAAGAAACGAATAAGAACATCACTAATCAAACTTTAGGAGAACCTCTTTATTCAGAAAAGGGAATAATTACTGGTCCGTATACTTATACTGCCAATGGAATTTTGAAAAATGTAGGTAATGTAACCAATACAGGATTAATAATAACAAAGCCTCTTTCAAATGAATTGATTTATGGTCAAGGTCAAGGTGTACTTCAATCAAAAGATGGTGAAGAAGCTACATATACTTTCCAGTTTATAGGATCATTAAAAGAAGGAGGTCAACCACCACATGGTTCGTGGTATATATATACAAATTCTACAGGAAAGATGGCTTTCTTAAACAATATGGTAGGAATTACACATAGTGAAATAGGAAAAGATAGTGAGTTTTATACTAAAGTATGGAAATGGAAGTAAAGAAATTGAATTCTCAATTAATTCAATTTCCATTTTGTTATTATTCAGAACAAATAATATGTACTATTAATTCATCTTTATTCGATGAAAGTTGTAGCTACTAATAAGAATTTCAGTGAACATATACTTTCCAGTTACATCTATTATATTATTAAATTTGAATACTTATTTTATTTTTTAAAATAGATTTAGCTGTGAATATCTTAAACAAATGAGGATAATCTGTCTAATGCCAATATTTGTCAATATTACGATAAATGAAAATTGTTTCAGTTATTAAGGTTCTACTAATTGTATTTAGCTTTTATTATTAGAAACTTATAAATAAAAATAAAAACATGCAAGGTAAATGTAATTTTTAATTTCACAATATGAGTCTACTTAATCTTTAGCAATAGCCTTAATGCTAAATGTCCATCACATACACATAATCCTTTAAATTAAGAGCCACTATTTCTAATGCTTATATCTGTGTTTAATTGCTATATTTAGTGGAGCAATTACCAACCAAAAATATTGGGCAATATCCAAATTAACAAATGAAATAATTATTGATATTATAAAAACTATGGGAATAGACATAAGATTTACAAGAACACCTTTTATAAAGAAAGGATGTAAATTTTTATCTACGAGACGTTTATTTTTTGTAGCATACCACCATATCATTGCAAGTAACAAACTTGTCATAATTACAATAGAACAATAGACAATATGCGGAATTTGATATGTTCCATAGTTTATTACAAGTGAAGTAGAAAGTGATAAAAGAGTTATCAATAGCAGAAATAGCAAATTTAGATACACCATAGTAATATGTGATCCTTTAATATGATTAAATACTTGGTGATAAGATACCCAGAATATTGCTATTACTGCAAAACTTATAACATAACTCTCAAATTGTGGATAAAGATCATATAATTTATCTAGTAATTCAGATTGTGTCAGATTAGTTGGTAAATCTGGTACATCTATAGATAAAGCCATAAGAGTTATTGCAAATGCAAATACTGCATCACTAAAAGATATTACACGTTCTACTTTTATAATTGGAGTAAATGCTCTTGAAGACATATTTGAAATCTATTATGGAGATAATAAGATATCATAATTATTTCTTGTGACTCTGGCTGGTTTGTAAAGATATCTATAAATTATTTTTGTGTAAATGAGACGGTTCTATTCAACTAACAATAATTCTAGAGGATGAAAAGAAGATATACTATTCTTAGTATTATAAATAATTTAGGAAAAGTGAATGATTGGATGTTTGAATTTGAAATAGATATTTTTTTAGAAAATTGACTTTGATAAATAAAGAATCATATAAATATTCATTGACATATCCCATTTATTGCTCTGTTGCGTAACTCGTCTAGATAATCATCTATTTTTTGTTACTAATGTAAAAATTATGTAATAGTTAGACTCTGAAACAAGTTATATAAAGATGCTTTCAGTATCATTTCTTTTATCATGTTCTCAAATCTTATAGCAGTAACATATTCTCTACCAAACATTCTCTTAATACAAGAAAAGACAGTTTCTACCATCCATCTCTTTCCATAGCTGACGCTATCCTTCCATTGTTGTAGATCGGTTTTCTGTGATTGTACGTTCTTGTTTCTCACAAATAATGGTTTGTCTTTCTATCTATACTTGGCATTCTTTCTTAACTTAATTGCTGGTTGAATTCCTTTAAATGATAGAAATTGAAAATTCTTGTTATTGTCATAGGCACCATCCATGATAGCAGAGTATCTATTTCCTTGTTCTGTTTTATTGTAATATCATCGACTAATTTAGATAATACTTTTCCATCATGTACTTGTTCACTGGTTACCTGTAACGATAAAATTCTCTTCTTTTTTATGTCAACTGCTATGTGTATTTTGAGATAACCTCTTTTTACTTTCCATTTATGTCTAATCCATTCCCCCCTCTGTTTGTAACTTTAACACCGGTAGAGTCAATTGCAATTACAAAATTATCATCATGTTGTAAATTGGATTTATTCTCATCATCATCGTTTATTTTGATATCCAATCTATTTATTCTTCTACAAATCCTGCTATAATCTGGAATTGATGGTAATGTATTTGCAGCATGAGCTCGTACTACACCTTCTGTTTGTCTGTATGGTAAATGAAAATATGCTCTCATGTAACCAAGTAGTTTGATAAATGAATCTGTGGATATACGAATTTTCTACCTTCTTTTCCTTGATTCATCTTCTCTAGTTCAGAATTCCAGTTGTCCATAACATCAAAATCAAGTAATACCTCACCACGTTTAACAAGTGATTCATTGTACTTCTTCCAGTTCACATGTATTATGACTAGAATAGGTTAGCTAAATGTGTTAGGAATAGCGAGTTACGCAACAAGGCACTAATTAGCATATGTTATCTGACACCTTCCAACAGATAGTTTCTCATATTGAGATGAAATCTTTCTGTTCTGAAATATTTACATAATTTATTTGTGAAATCTGTAAACGATGAATAAAATTGTAGGACAAGCAGATCGCTTTTGGCTATGTGCCATACTTGTTCCAGTACCATAAATTCAGGAGATGCTGTTGGAAGATATACAGGAATTAGACTGTTTCTATGTTTATCAAAATATTCCAGTACCTTTTTTGATCTGTAATGTTGTTTTGCTTTATCCAGGAATAGGTAACATTTTGGAAATTTTCTATGAATCTGTTTTAGATAATCTAAAAATGTATTTGCATTGAACCAGTCGTACTGTCTGAACAATTGTTTTCCTTCTAAACTGATGGAACCAAATAAAACTGATTCCTGATGAGATCCAGTTATTCTTATAACTGGTCTTTCATCTTTCTTTATCCATACTCTGCTTACAAGTGAATCAAATAAGAAGAATGATTCGTCTGTAGATACTACAGTAAATCCTTCTTGCTGCTGGAGATTATCCAATAGTATCTTTCTTGCTCTTTTTTAAAATGTTCTTTTTCCTCCTTAGATGCTGTATTTACATGTACTTTTCTTGGTACCTTCTGTTTGAATCCCCACTTGTGCATGAGTCTGTAAATGTGAGTATAATGGTATCTTATTCCACCACTCTTTTTTACAATTAAATCTTCTACCTGTTTTGTAGTCCATCCTTGTCTGTTGGATGCTAACTCGTTTTTTATCTTGTATACTACCTCTTGCAGTATATCTGGAGGTCTTCCTATTTTTGTTCTATCCTTTAAGCCTTCTAAGCCTTCTTCCCTGTACCTCTTTAACCAGTCAGATGCCCATGTTCTACTTCTATGAAGATCTCTTGCAGCCTGTGCAGGAATCTGTTTGTCATGTACTACTTTTAAAACAAGTAGCATTCTTTCCTTTACATTAGTATCATGTTCAGATCTGTATATTTTTTTGAATTTTTCCTTTGATACTTTTGTAGCCAATAGATTATCTCAGATTATTAGTACTTGCTAATAGCTATTATGTCCTATAATATATTAACTGATAATTAGATAAATGTCAGTATACTTATGCTAACTGGTATAGATAGAATAAATGAGCTTAATTCATTACTAGATTGGGAGTAATACCGATAGCGGTGCAAAAATAAGAGTCTAATGTAGAGATACTACTACCTTGTATTTAGTTTTTATTATTAGAAACTAAAAATCTGTAAAATTTTATTGTGAAGAATGATTCGATTTTTTAAAATAATATTAGCTTTATGAATAATATTCAATAATTATCTTTAGACTTATTAATATAATTCATTAACATAATAAAAATATGGAAATTACACAAGTAAACATAAATGAATACTATCATATAGTTCAAGATCGAATTAACAAAATAATTACAAAAGAAGGATTAGATATTAATATTCTTTCAAAGAATATAATGACAAATTTAGACTATCTTATATCCTCTGAAACTTATGAATCCCAAAGATGCCATGTTCGTTATGATAAAAATAATTTGGAGATAAAAATGTGGATTTTAAGTCTAATATTTATGTCTTGGACACTAATGAACCTAACAAATAAAGTCAAAGAAGGACATTGTCTTAACATAAATCATCAACATGGAGATCAAAATCCACGTGAATGTTTCGATGGAAGAAAATTCCATTATTCTATTTATCAAAAATGCATTAAATCTTTCTATGACAGTTTAGCAGTTATAGAAAAAGACTTAGCCGAATATCGCTTGTATTAACCAGAGATAAAGTAGTAGAATATTATATTTTGCTGCTATGTTCTATGCTGGATTTTAGTGAATGGTATAATTTTATTAATTATATGTACTGTAAAGATATCTTATTTAATGAATTTTTGGAACATATTCTTAACATTTGAGTTCACTATTCGGCTTTAGAGTTATTTAAATTAGAAAATTTCCCCTTTGATTATAAAAAAGATGATTGGAATAAATTATTAGCAAAATACAAAAGTATTTTATCTTAATTTCCATCAATAGGTTACTATATAAAATATTATTTAATTTTCTTTTGTATCAATACTTCTAGTTTATATAACGATTGATAAAGATTTTTGAAGATGAAGTTGTTATAGTGAATTTTTTATAAAAAACAAATACAGTAAGAAGAGTATAGTGAATACGATCTTTTTAGTTGTATAACGTGTCTGTAATATTATTTTTAAATTAATTCAAGATCATCAAACCTTTGCTAAATACGGTCTTCAAACTCAATTAGTTTTGCCAAATACTGTGTGGATATATTACTATTATCTGTTCTTTTGGGTCCTCTATGTTCTGTCTTTTATAGTAACCATTAAAAAAGATACTGTTTATAGTCAGTTTATTTGATTTTAATTATGGATTTTGAGGAATGTAATTTTGATAAAATAATAATGGAAAAAATTCATTACTTTAATTAAAGAGAAAAAAAGAGAAATTCTTTATCAAAACATAATCTTCAAAACAAATGTTAATAAATTTCTTGCTAACGTAAGAAACTCACTGGCAAATATTGAATAAAAGATGGTTTCCTATTTTAGATTATAAAATATCCTCTAATGAGATTAGTCACAATGAAAATAAACAAATTATAAAATAAATAAATAGCATTATTCTAAGACAAGATAGACTGATATTTCAGAATTCTTCAAATAGCATAATTTGGATTCAATTATTCAACTAATAATATAATACAATTAGTATGTATATAGATTAACAATATGATTTAGCCTATTTCTCATTTTTAAATTCGGAAATATCACAATATTCTGTGTAGATTCTTGCTAAATTATTTTCCATTAATTCTTTATTGATGTTTATTCCATCACAATAAACAACTCCAACTTCTCTACCGTATCTGTCTCCTCTACGTTGTCCATCATCAATATTTACTTTGCCATCTTTATCTAAACATAAATCTTTGACAAAGTTTTTGGCTTCTTGATATCCTTCTTGTCCTCGTTCAGGTGTGTCTACCAAAGATAATCTAATTCTTATATCGTTAATATCTAATGTATCTCCATCAACAACATATGTAACTTTTCCTTCTAATTCGATATCGTCATCACTACTGTAATCAGTATTATCATCATTGTCTTTTTTATTTGATTGCCCATCGTGTTATTATTATTTTTATTGTCATTGTCATCGTCAATATTACCAAAAATTTGATTTAATGGGGGGTATTGATATATTCATCATTATTCTTCTCATTTTTTGTAGTTGAACTATCAATATAATCATTATAATCATTTTTATCAATATCATAATCATTTACTTCTTCACAATCACCATCTGGACTCCTATGATAACAGTTAGTACATCTTGGCATTCCTTTAGTATCAGTCCTTTAGTATCAGTGACTTCACAATCACCACTAGGGCTTTTGTGATATCTAGCAGATATTTCTTGGATACGAAAATTTAAGGACATTGTAAAATATCCAACTAAACTGACTAATAATAAATGAAAAATAATAATATTTTTGTTACTCTGATTCAAAATTGATGGGTACAACTATCTTTTCCAATATTTCTTCTATTTTTAAATTATTCTATCTGAAGTTAAAATAAATGAATATATAAAATAAATAATATTAGAAATTAAAACAACTTCAATACCGGATCAGATAAAGAATATAATTGATTTTTTTATTTGTGGTAGTGAGGTTCACATTTTAGCAATCGGGTTCACTTACATATTGAGATAAATGGTCGGGAGTAGAGTCCTGTATGTAGTAGGGTTCACCTTAATGATATTTAGCTTTTATTATTAGAAATTTATTTTAAAATTATTGTTGTTCTAACACTTAATATTTTATATATATTTTGAATTAAAGAAACTTCTATAAGCAATCACAAAAAAGATTAAGGATATCATTTTCATCATCAACTAATAATATGCTATGATTATGATTATTATGATTAGAATTATTGGTTAAAATGAGAAAAAAACTCCATAACTTATTATTGGTGGTGTACCTATTAAACAAGCTGTATTTTCATCCAATAATTAATTCGACCTATTCTTTTTATTATTTTTTATAATCACAATTTTAACCATTTGATTAAATTAAAGTTGCTAATTAAATATTATCTTTAGTACTATAACATTAGACCCTTAAATGTATTATTAGATAATAAAAGATTATTAGGACAATTTATGATATGAAAATATGTCCATATTATATAAAACTGCTAATATCAATGGAGTTAATATATTTTACAGGGAAGCTGGAAATAGGAAAAATCCCACTATTTTACTACTTCATGGTTATCCCTCTTCATCCCATATGTACAGAAATTTAATCAAAGAACTTGAAGATGAATATTATATTATTGCTCCTGACTATCCTGGATTTGGAAACAGTGACCAACCTTCAATCAATGAGTTTGAATACACATTTGATAACTTCTCTTTTTGTGATAAATGGTCTTGTTGAAGAAATAAAATTAGAGAAATATAGCATTTATGTTCATGACTATGGAGCTCCAGTGGGATTCAGATTGGCAGTCAACCATCCTGAACGAGTTCAAGCGATAATTACTCAGAATGAAAATGCCTATGAAGAAGGATTACTATCTTCCTGGGATCCAATACGTGCTTATTGGGCAAGCCCATCCAACGAAAATAAGGAAAATTTAAAAAATCTGCTTTTTACAGCTAACTTTACAAAATATCAGTATGTTAACGGCACTCGCAATCCTGAGAAAATTAGTCCAGATTCATGGAATCTGGATCAATCTGTATTGAATCGTCCAGGCAATATAGACATACAGCTTGCATTATTTTATGACTACCAAAATAATTTGAAGCAATATTCTACATGGCATGAATACTTTAGGAAGTATCAACCTTCTACATTAGTTGCATGGGGTAAAAATGATATTTTCTTTGGACCAAATGGCGCATTAGCATTCCAAAAGGACATTAATGATGTGGAAATTCATTTACTAAATACTGGACATTTTCCATTAGAAGAAGATTTGGATATCAGTACTAGCCTAATAAAACAATTTTTGGCTCAACGAGTAAAAAAAATATAATATAAATTTCAAATAGTTATTGTAATAGTTTAACAATCCTGAGACAACAATATACCATTAATTGAATGCAAGATGATTAGAAGTTACCATAATAATAATATTATCGTAAAAACATGTAAAATTGACAAATAACGACTGTTTGAAAGCCAAACTATTGGTTATAACAGGTGACTTTTTCCTTTCAGATTCACAAATTTCAAAAGAAGACAAAGACTGGCTATATCCTCAAATGATCAAAGTAATCAAAAAGGTTGCTGCAAATTCTATCATTCTTGTCTTTTCTTCTACAAATTTGTCAGATTTAGTAAATTATGGATAAATTTGGATGAATAGCTAAACTTATTCAAGAGACTACTTATTTTACTATCAAATATAGCGAACCCGAGAAAAGTACGGGCCCGTCGGGAGTTGAATAGACATGGTTTCAGTGTTCAACCAATATTAATTGAATTCATAAAATTGATCCCCAGAAAGTAAAAGAGAATGAGTAAATTCATTTTACTTTTCCGGACTTGACTTGTAGATAGGTAAAGAATAACTACAATATCTAAATTATAAGCAATTATAATAGATATTATAGCGATCTATAGGGAAAATATAGATAAAGAGAGTACATTGCAATAACAGTAGATATTTTATTTCTTTCAAACCTAATTTTCTTAACATGAATGGAATATTCCTAGCTATAGTTTTTACTGCTTAAATTAACAGAGCCGTCTTAAGCATCGCTAGATACAATAAAAAACCAAGAAACTATGAAACAATTAATTATTATTGAATAGCAATAATAGAAATAAAGACACTGCTAATTCATAAAAAAAGGAAAAAAATTGATAATGATGCCTAAATCATGAGTTAAAGCAGGAAAGTTCTTAATCAGAGTAATGAGAATGAGTACAATACACATAAAATAAGAAACCAAAATTTTTTTCTTTTTATTTTGAGTGTTTAAATGTAACAGTAATTTTTAAATATTATTTTCTTTAATACTATAACATTAGACTTTTATTTTTTGCACTGCAATCGGTATTAATCCAGATAAAGCTACAGAATAATAATATGAATTATAATGAATATATCTATTTGTCTACAAAAACCCTTTTTTATACCTATCTTTAATTTTATTAGTTAAATGATTTACTTTTAAAATATGAAGCAATTAATATATGTATCTTAAAATACACTATATTATGGTAAATCTATAGTATGGACCTCATCTTCACAAGTTAAACACATAAACCTATTACAACTATCACACCACTGTATTTCAATGGAGCTACCACATGAATCACATTTAGGTCCTTTTCCTCTAGTGACCGTTTGTAATATGGAAAAAGCTAAACCTGATTTTATTTTAGGTAAGAGAAACTTTACTAAGTCAGTTATTGTTACTATGCCTACTAAATCATTATTTTGGTCGACAATTGGAATCTTTCTAATTCCATTTTTTAACATAATTTTTACTACTTTTTCAACTGTTGTATTGCGTTCTGCTGTAATAAGTGGATGTGAAGCCAAACCTTCAAGAGGTGTATCACGAGCATATCTTCTTACGAGATCTCGTTCGGTGATTATTCCAAACGGTTTATTATTTTTAGTTATAATAATACTTCCTATTCTTTTCTCGGTCATCAAATCCGCTGCATGAGACGCTATTTTTGAGATATCTAAAGAAACAACATTTGTAGCCATTATATCCTCTACCTTAGTATTGCTTTCTTCTACAAATGACTTCATGATATAATATACTAATAGTTTATGAAAACTATGTTATATACATTAACCTATCCTTTCATATAATAGTCAATTTTTAGTTTTAACAAATTATGAAATCTAAATTTTTAAATTCTATGTACTTTCCTAATTATTCCAACTGTACGAGATTATAAGAAAATCTCATTGGTAACAAAAAAAGTATTATTGAATTATAAGAACCATGATAAAAATAAGATACGATTTCCACTATTTTATTTGTATGATTATAACAAGGTTAAGCAGAATTAACAGGACTTGAAGATACTAGTCAAATAAACTATATAAATATCGAGATAGGGAATAGAATAGTTACAACTTTTCATGCAATGAAGTAGAACTGACAAATGTAGACAATACAAATGAATATTTTAGAATACATTGAAATTGTCCAAAATACATACAGAAGGATTGACAGTGTTCATCAATAATAAAACAGTAAACATCAATAACAAAAGTAATGAGTTATAAGTAGTTTATGAATGGATAATTACTGATGTGTTTTAATCGACTTAATTCATTTTCGGATATATAATAATTTGAGACAAAAGTCATCTAGAAAGACCAAAGATGAATGAATCCATTTTCATACAATGGTGAAATGATATGTATGACAACAATTGATTTTTGGTAACAATATTACTATAATTATAATAATAATATTTTAGAATATAAATGCGAAAAAAATTAGGGGAACTCAAAATAGAAGATGTATCACTTCTTTTTTATTTGTTATTTTTTATTTGTTATTAATCGCTCTTTCTGCCGCCACCGTGAGATACTTTTCCACCTTCACGTGCTACTCTTTTTCATGTCTTTTCATCTGCAGAGGCTAATCCTCTATTATCATTATTACTCATTGTGCAATCTATAGTTACATAGTTAATAATAGTAGAGATAAATTTTTTTATTGTCATATTTTGAATAAGATATTATTATATTATTCTCTTATTTTGTTGTCAAGACAATAAAAGCGATGAGTATCCATATAGTTTGTAGCATAATTTTTATCATTTTCTTCCAATTATTCTAACACATGCCAGCAAACAAATCATGGCATGATTATAATGAATCTTTGATAGAACGTGGACGTGTTCTAATAGATTTAGATTTCATCAGATCATCCAACAACGAAGAAATCAAGAATATGAATAAAGACAAAGTGGGAGCACCATTCCAGTATTCTGATAATTACATACAGTTTTTAGCATTCCTAAAGACTGGTTTCAAGATTCCATACCGTACTGTGCAGGGAATAGTACGTGGATTATCAGACTACGTAAGAAGAATTGAAGAGATACACTTTACACATATCACAGGAGACGAATCATCAAAATAAAACCATCTGTTGGTGGGAATCTAGATTTTCAAGATGATCCTATAACACTTATTGTTGATGCATCAGGTTTGACAATTTCAAAGAAAGGTGATTACATATAGAAGACAAATGGAAACGTGAAAAGAAAAAGGAGTTTGTAAAACTACATATATCTGTAGACGAAAAGTCAAAGAAAGTAGAGTATCATTTAGGATAACTAAAGAAGGAAATGTACATGACACAAAAAAGTTTGGACCTCTAGTACAGAGGAAGCAGTAGCAGTAAATATGATATAGACAAAGTGTACGGAGACAAAGCATATGATAACAGAGAAATAACTTTAACATACTTGACAACAAGATTAATGCAGAACCGGCAATAAAGATTAGAAAAAATGCGTCAGTCAGATCAAAAAAGGTTGTCCATTAAGAAGAGATGAGGTCCTACTTATCAGGAAATTGGGATATGATGTGGATGGAAGAAGGATTTGAAAGATGCAGGTAGAAGAGATGGATAGCTGAAATAGTATTTTCTGCAATCAAAAGAGTATTTGGAGAGGATCTCTTATCAAAGAAGTTTAGTGCACAGAAAATTGAGGCTGGTCTAAAGATTATGCTTTACAATAAATACATGGCATTGTAAACACAAACAAAAACCAGATCAAACAGGGAGGGGCATAAAAGTAAACAATGGTGAATTAAG
>CAWIYT010000143.1:0-17876 GCA_963840085.1 uncultured Nitrososphaerales archaeon | reverse complement strand
CAAGCAAAATTTTCAGAAAAAAAAGAGAGGAGAATGTACAAATCATGCTTAAATAGATTTTTTACGTTTAATCTATACTCTATAATGTTTAAAAAATCCATAGCCATAATCGATGATGATCCAGATTTATTAAATATATTTAGTGAGGCCTTAAAAATGAGTGGCTATTATGATGTTTCTAGTTTCACTGACCCTCTTTTAGCATATGAGCATATCCAAGAAAACCCGAATAAATATTCATTATTAATTATCGATGATAAAATGCCCAACATATCTGGATTATTTATGGGAACCAAACTCTTAGAAATAAATCCAAAACTAAATGTAATCATACTGTGATTTTGCTAACTTGAAATGTAATTATAAATTTAATATTCTTAAAAAACGTGTATCGATATCAAAATTAATTGATGCTGTGAATGAAAGTATATCAAAATCTATTTCATATGATGACAAACTCTATAATCCTTTACAATAATTAGTAAATGCCATAGCCCTCTATCTAATGAATCCATTCTACTATTATTCAGTGTAGTAGTAAGTTAAGTATCTCATATATCATCAACATGCATTAGTATTATCAACATACTCTGATAGGAAGAACTTTAGCTCTACATGTTTAGATTGATACATGTGCCCAAATCTTATATTCTGAAATTATCTGAAACTCAGAAAAAGGAACTGAATAGATTCATGAAGAGTACTCGTGACAAAGAGGAATACAGAAGAGCATCAGCAATAAAACAAAAGATGGAAGGAGTACCATACAGAACAATAGCCAAAAACCTTGGTGTCAATTACCGTAATGTGTATGACTGGATTAACAATTACAGAAAATATAGTCTGGATGGAATAAGAAACAATAGAATGAATGCAGGTAGAAAGCCAGTGATATCTACCCATAAAAACAAAGAGATGATAAAAGACATCATATTGAACAAGTCTCCTAAAACATTTGGCTATCTCAAAAATACATGGAGTATCAGGCTGTTGGCTACTTATCTCTCAACATTACTGGAAATGAATGTCAGTCCCATGCAAACATGATGGAGAATAATTCATGATTTAGGTATAGTATACAAGAGACCCAAACTTGAACTGGAAAAAGGTAATGATTATGAAGAAAAGAAGACCAAGATAGACAGATACAAGAAAGTATCGTCTGCTCTTTTAAAAAAAGATTCTACTAGGATTTGAAGATGAAACATGGTTACATCTGCAACCATACATAACAAGAACATACATGAAAAGAGGGGAACAGCAAAAGATACTCCATAAAGGATCTAATGATAAAGTCAATGTATTCATTACACTTCTTTATTCTATGAATGGAATCAAATTCACATACAAGCAAAACAAGAAACAGCAATGATTTCAAAAATCATTCATCTAAACAGCATCAAGAGATATGTACTCAAGAGAAGTATCAAGAGATTCATACTTGTAATAGACAATGCATCATTTCATATTAGTAAAAAGACAAAACAGTTTATAGAAAGACAATCATACTGGCTAACTGTACCATTTCTACCAACACATGCACCATTCCTGAATCCAGTAGAAACAAAAGTAAACAGAAATCTGAAAAAAGATGTATGTGCCAATTACAATTATGGAACAGAAGATAATCTGTTATGTAATGTAAGAAGATATCTTAGATGTTTTGGTTGTTGGCCTAAAATATGATACTTAACTTACTACAAATATCTTTGTAAATTTGGTTTTCATAATTGTTAGATATGTATATACAAATTATATAAAAAGAATAATGTAACTTAATTATAAGTCAACTATGTTATATCAATACTTGTTAGCTAATAGGTTAGGAGTAGGGAATCATGCAATAAACCATCAATACTTTTATTTTACTAAACAATCAACTTATTACACAGTATGAATACACAACATATTATAGTATATATACTTGCAGCAGTAACTCTAGCAACTGCAATAATATATTTTATTGTAGCATATAATGAATATACATCTTTAATAGAGTTTGCTGCAGAAGGATTAGAAAGTGAAATACCAGAGCTTCAAATAGAAATTGCACTTTTTGCTGGATCAGGTATAATTTATTTAGGTCTAGTAGGATGGATTTTAGTTAAGAAATTAAAAAGCATTGTGCCTTATATAATATTGATAGTTATTTCTATTATATTGATAATTATATATGCTGTATCAAGGACAGTAGGAGTTCCTATTATAGGTGTAGAATTCTATATTGGAAAATATGATATGTTATCAAAAGTATTACAAGGAATTATAATTGCCATATCAGGATATCTAGTATATAGAATAATGACCAACAACAGAAGCAAGCAGCAGCAGGAGAATATAAAAGGAAGAACATAAACAAATCCAATAATTCAATAACATTTGAAAAACATATTGTCAGAATTGTAAAGGTGTATGGCAAATCCTTTTATTTTACTGTTCTGGCAACAAACTCTTCTCTGCTATTCTTTATTGATGGCATAAATAAAGAGTGATTAGAATCTTGGTTGCCATGGAATAGAAAATGATTTTCCAAATGTAAAATCTCTCTTTGCCTATAAAGAAGAAGAAACATAATGATGAACTTACACAAAAGGATAAAATATACAACAAAAAAATAGTAAACAATGAGTAATAGTAGAACATATTCTATCTGCAGGATAAAAATATTACCTATGTAAATACTTCCTGATTTTACTGATTAAAATATTCATCGACCATGCCTACTATAATAAAAAAATAGAAAAGATTGGATATATCTTAATAATCTTTAATCTTCTTCTTCCTCTATTTCTCAATCTTCTACCTCTATTGCTCCTGGTGGTACATAACCTGCAGTCTCAGCCTTGGTCTTCTGCAATGTTCCAGCATAATGATTAGGTGGCGAGTAGGTTGTAAACAACTTTAAATCAGTATTTCCGGTATTTACAAAGTTGTGAGGAGTTCCTGCAGGAACAAATGCAAGTGTTCCTTCTTTTATAGGAATCTTCTGACCATTAATATTGCCTTCACCAGTACCTTGTACAAATATCAATAATTGATCAATTTTCTTATGGACTTCAAGACCAATATCTTCACCCGGTTTAAGACTCATCAAAACTACCTGAGTATGGCTTGCAGTCTTTATTTCCTCTCTAAAGTTATTATTTTGTTTTGCAAGTGATATTATATCTACAACAAATGGAGCGGTATTATTACGAGAGGTAGCAGTAGCATTAGTTGTTGTTGCAATTGCAGTTGCTGTTGCAGTTGCAGGAGAAGAAGAAGAAGATTGATTAGAAATATTTGACATAGTATTACCAATATTATTATTGCTGCTACTGTCCTGTTGTGCTAAAGCATATTTTACTAATGATAAATTATTATTATTGTAGCCACTAAATTCTATAGAAGAGAATAGAAGTAATGGAACAATAACAGTTATGGCTGCTATGTAAACACATTGTTTTTTTAATGCACAGATAAATTATATTGTTATCCATCGCTATGTTATCTATAAAAACTTTTATTTAAATATTCATGTAACTAAGTTACTTATTAGAGCAACAGTATCATACTAATATTGAATGTCAATCATAATTTGTATAATAGCAACACAGAAACTACTAAGATAATTTGTACAAAAAATCATTAAATAGTTGTTCTAATTCTTTAATCTGTTGTAAAGAGATGAAAAGAACTCATATCCAAATTCTATCTTTTTCTATTATTATTTCCTTTCGTCATCACAGTAGAGACATATTGTTTTTATCTTTCAGTCAATTATCTTTTGCACAAAAAGAAGATAAAGGTGATAATGATGAAAAAGATGAAGATAAAGACAAACTAGTAGTGAGATCTCATATTAATTTACAAAATGTAGATTTGGAAAAAACAAAATTTATACGAGTTATTGGTTTTATAAACGGTGAAGATGTTAAGCAAGATATACCTATCTCATCTATAGATAAGACTAAGAAAACTCTTAATGTTGATTTAAAAGTAAATGAAGAAAATGACATAGTTAAAGCAAGTTCTCCAGATGAATTCTTTGTATGTGCATATCAAGTAGAAGATGTACAACAACAAGAATCTACACCAATACCAAAATTTGATTGTAATGAAGGCGACATTTCAGGCAATCCTACAGAAATTAGCCTCTTTTCTTCAGGCTCTCAAGTGTACGCTCACAGTAAAGCAGTTTATGATGCTAATCTAAATAAAACAACAAATGACAAAAGTGATACAGTTAAAATAGAAATTCTTGCTCCTTTAGCAGATAGAAAAGATACAGAAAAATTAAAAATTGCTGCCATGATAAAAGGTCAAATAAAATCTGAAGTTATACAAGATGTACAAGCAGAACTTGATAAAAGTAAAGATAGTACAATAAAAAGAACATTTACCTTTGACAGAGATACTGACATAGGCAGAATACAAATTGGAGATAGATACCATGCCTGTGTTTCAAGTGATGATTTACGTCCACCAGAAGGTACTGAATGTGAAAAGAGAGTAGTACACCAATTTGATAAAGTAAACTCCTTGCCAGCACGATAAAATAAATTAACTTGTCTCATGACAGAACTTCTTCAAATGCTATGCGTGTTATATTAGTATCAGTTTCTAATCCATATCTTTTTATTTGTTTGAGAAAATTTATTTTCAATTTTTTTCTCCTATTAATTTACTTTTTTTATATAACACTGTTCACTAATTTTTAAATATTCCAATAATTTATGTTATCAGACCTATTCCAAGTACAATAAAGTAGTCATGGCCTTCTCTATTGTTGTGATTTATCCTTAGAGGGCTATGACAATATTTAGAGCCTATCCCAAAATTATCTTCCTGTAAATTATTATGCTGTTTGCTAATTGGACAAGACCAAGATAGTTTTTATCCTTCTTTTCATACCTTGTAAATAATTTCCTGAATCTGTTGTTATGCCATGAATTTGTTCTCTCTCTACTACCCATCTTCTTGCGGGATGTCTCCGGTTGAGTTTCTTCTCCTCCTCTCTTCTCTTCTATGTCGTATGTGTGGAATGTATCCTCTCTTGGTAATTTCTTGTTCTATATCTTTGGAATGATATGCTTTATCAAGGCATAGATTCTGATTTTTCTTCTTATTCTTATTCTTGTCGTTGTTGTCGTTGTTGTTTCTATATTTTGTTGCTGATTTTGAAGATGGTCTTTTGATAACTATGCTGTCAACGATTTCAATTGCAGTAGTAACATCATGAGTATTTGCAGATGTTATAACAGTAGACAAAGGAATGCCTTCTTTATCTGTTAAAATATGTCTTTTGGTTCCTAATTTACTCCTGTCAGTAGTAGGATTATGTCCTGTCATCTCCCCCCTAAAGGTGATTTTACTGATATGCTGTCAAGAGACTGCCAGTTCTACTTAATCCCTTTCTTTAAATCGTATATTTGTAGCAATCTTGTCCATAATTTATCAAATATATCTGATTCTCTCCATTCCTGAAATCTTCTGTGGCATGTGGAACCAGAACCATACTCTTTAGGTAACATTTTCCACTGACATCCAGTTCTAAGGATAAACATAATACCTCCCATAACTTCATAACATTCTATTTCTTTCCTATTTTTCAACATCTAAACAACATTCTCATCTTTTTTCTTAATATTATTTTGATTCATTCTACAATTACAAAACAAAATTTGGATTGGATATTGTAAAGCTGTATTCTATAGTATCTATAGTGTATATAGTATTTAACTATGAGTATTAATATTTGACTATTATATTAATTTTATTTACATTTAATTAATTATAATATCAATAACTAAAAAATAATTAAAGAATCTAACATTTAACAATTACTAAAAAATTTATTTATTCATTAATTCCATAACAAATACTTTTTACATTAAAAGAAATGTTAAATTAATAAAATTTTTTGAAATATATCCAAATCCTTCTTTAGCTAAATTTGCTTCATTTCAATTCATTCCATGTATTGATATAGCTATTCATGACTGAAATTTATAATTAAAATTCAGATAATAAAAGCTAAATACAAGGTAATAGTAGTAGAATCCCACTACATGGACGATTCTACTCCAGACCAACTAACTCTATAAATGAATCCCTATTGTTAGAAATGATACTAATACCATTTTGTACTAAATAATAAAATCAAATTAGAGTTGTTAATTTAGAGAACAAATAAAAAAATGGGAACTGGTAGAATCAAGTATTATTTCATCGTCTCAACTTTGAAATGAAAATGTAAAGTATAGCAATTATTTCGAATCTTCCCATTATCATATTAAATGATAATATCATTTTAGATAGTGAATCTAAATCCATAGTTGTTATTCCTATTGTTAAACCAGTATTAGAAATAGTAGAGGCTGTTTCAAAAATTGTATCAATAAAACTATTATTTTTATTATCTAAATAATAGATACATAATGCAGTTATAAATGTAAACAAAATAAAAAGAAAAACAACAAATAATGCTTCTCTAAATGCTTTATCAGAAAGAATATTAAATTTGTATCTATCTAAAGGAACATCACATGTTATTTGTTTATTACTTTTTCTTCTTCCTTTTTTTGATTATAGATTTAAAAGGTTGTTGAATTATTTTTCGAAATTGAATTGCAGTTGCTGAAATTAATGGAGGTCTGATTAAATGAATTTTTATCTATTAAATGTGGATGTCATATTTTTTATTATTAATTAATTTTTGAAAAATTAATAATAGTCTAGCTATTTTTATTCCTCCTGCAGTAGAAAATGCTGTTCCTCCTATTAACATAACTACAATTAGCAAAATTTTACCATTAACAGATATTTGAGATAAATCAGCAAATTGAAATCCTGTAGTTGTTGATGCACTAATTACATGAAATACAGAAGAAAGCCATTCATTCTCTGAAAATGAAGATTCTATAAATATAAATAAAAAAATACAGAAAATGAGAAATATTATAATATATCAAGAATTTCTTTAATTTCCCTTGTTGCCTCTATCTCTTTACTAAAAATACCAAAATGAAATGCAAAAGGTAATGCTGCAATTATCATTCCTCCCATAAGTACAATCAATGTAAATGGATTTTCCAATGTTAAGAATAGTAGCAGTAGGTACAAATCCACCACTAGTTAGTGCAGCAAATGCTAACGATATTGAATTAAGCAGATCCTATATGTCCAAATATAAATAACAATAAAACAATAATTGCTGCATATATTACAAAAATAATAGTAATGGTAGTAAGTAATTGTTTGAATCTTAATATTCCACTACTCATTAGACTTTTCATACCTGCTAATTTTGTCTCTGGATAATACAAAGCCATAACCAAATAGACAAAACTTAATCCACCAATCCACTATGTATAAGAACGATAAAATGCAAAACTATCAGGTAAATCTTCTGGATGTATTATTGTAGAAATACCTGTTGTTGTAAAACCAGATGAACTTTCCAAGAAAGAATTTGCAAAAAGAGAAAATAAATCAATCCCATCCCAAAATGGATTCACATACATATAAGGCAGGCTACCAAATAGACTCAATAAAAAGAAGCTTAACACAACAACAATAGAGGATTGTTTTAGATTTAGTGGGCTTTTCTCTCCTAATACATTCATAACGTAGCCTGTTAGAAACATTCCTACAAATGCCATGTAAATGCCAATTGAAGACTTCCATTCACCTAGAAATGTCCCTAATAATGCAGGTATAATCATCAGCAATCCAGAAAATTGCAATATAATAGCCACATTTGCAAAAATTGGTTTATAACGTTCTCTTATTATTTTTCTATAACCTCTAAAAGTTTTTTCAATAACTGCTATACGAATTACTTCAGCAAGATATTCTTGTGTTACTGTACCAATAATTTGTTCTTTATTTGTAATATCAGTAACAGGAAGGTGTTTGATTTTATATGTACGCATTAATTCTATAGCTTCTTTTACTGTTGATGAGCTTGGCAATGATATTATCGGAGAGTTCATAATTGATTTAAGAAATACTAAATCTGAATCTTCTCCTTTCATAACAACCTTTTCTAAAATATCACTATCCGTTACAATTCCAACATATTTTCTATCATTTGATGAAATAACTAGAATTACTTCTACATTTTTAGACTGCAACAATTTTACTGCATCAGCAACAGAAGTATTCTCATCAGCAGTGACAAATTGAGCATGAATATACGATGACAGAGGACGTTCTAATGGTTCAACCATTAACAATCATCATTCTATGATAATTATAATGACTTTAGCTCTTCACATTTATTCTTTTATTCCAGTTGTTAACTATGAATTTAGAAGGTATTCTATAGAAAGTAGAGTCTATCTCAACAAAATCAAAAATTTGAGAGTAATATACAAGCCAATATTTATTATCTAATCCTTCTGGATAAAATGGTCCTTTCCATCCATCATAACTCCAACCAGAACATCCTAGATAATATCTCACTATCTTTACTTATAATAAGAAAGCAAAAACTTTTTTTAAAAATGTATTAGTTTCTTTTTCTTGTATATTTTCTATAAAATAAATCTTTAGAATTGATATTATCTACAAATTTTGAATTATTAATATTGCAAATAACTCAATTATAAATAATCCTGAATATTATCTTTTTTATTACTATAAAATAGACTCTTATTTTTGCACCGCTATCGGTATTACTCCCAATTTGCCTATTTTTTTAATTTATTCAATAAAATAGTATAAATGTTAATACCATTAACACTATTATGATTTAATTTTAGATTCAGAATTTAGAGTAAATTTGCTATATCTTCACGTTCACTCAAGTCATAGGTAGATAATATAGACACCAAATAAGCAAAAAATGTTATAGTCTAAATTATCTATCTTCCAATCATATATCCATTCATCTCATTGTTCAGGCTATGACAATAATTTATTAATTAATTAATTAAATTTTTTCAAATTTTTTAAATAGCATATTAGCAATGTAAATGTAACTAAGTACGGACAGGTATTCGCAACATTGTCATAGCCCTTTACATTATTCTATGGATGCTATTTAAATAGAGGGCTATGGTTTCTTCTTCTTCTTCTTTTACTAATATGATAAATAAATTGTATTAAATTATTAAATATTATATTATTAATATATGCATGCAGTTCGTATCCCAGCCATACCTGCCTTCATCATGATTTGCTCATTAAATTTACTTTTCATTATCAGCCTATAGCCTTTTTACTATAGTACTGTTAATTAATATTAATAATAATCATATCAATCAACTACAATGAGAATTTCTCTTTTTCTTTCTTAATTAAAGGAATGATTTTTTCCATTACTATTTTATCAAAATTATTTTCCTCAAAATACATTGTGGTATTGATGGATGGGGTTATCTCTTTAACGTATTTGACGTATTTACAAGAGAATGGGTTGGCTACTGTTTTTTGATCTGTCTGCAGTCAAGGAAAATGCCATCATTTCTGTTGAAAATGCTCTTGTAACGCATAAGGATATAGTACCACAACAAGATCTTGTTATCAGAACAGACAACGGCTCTCACAGTATACAAGCAAGCAAAGCATTTAGAAAATCTTTATCTGTACTGGGATTGAAACTGGAACATATTTACTACAACACGCCAGAACAGAATGGACACATCGAATCATTCCACAAGACCCTAAAGAAGGAGTACATCTGGCCAAATGATTTCCAGAACTACCAGGAAGCAGAATCAGCAATCAGAGATGCGTTTTTAGACTACAACCAGAACAGAATACATTTTCCGCACTGCGATATCTAACACCATACGAATTCATTTCTAAATTGAAAATGCAGCAAGAGGAAAAGGAGGAGAAGGTGATAAATATTGGTAATGAAAAATAATATCCATAAAATAATGGGAAAAGTGTTCTCAAAAATAGGGGTCCAGTCCAATCTGAGACTGAGTCATTATTATTTTATTTCATAACAAATAAAGCTAGTTTATTGGAGTATGGATTTTTTGGTAAAAGACTATTATACCAACCAATAAACTAGTACACAATAAATCTATACATATTCTAATTAGCATTTTGTATTTGATTGTATTAATTAGGTAGCATAAGAAATTATAAAGAATATGGCAGACCTTATGTATATTCTTATATAACAATTTAGTGTCTTTATGATTTAGTATAAATGAATTACAAAATATTCAAAGACAGAACAGAGGCAGCAGAAGAACTTGCTGATGAAATAAAGAGTTATTTAAGAAGCATTGGCATTAGCGAAGGTACAGAAGAGAGCAATTTACTTACCGTGTTAGCGATTCCAAGAGGAGGGGTTATTACAGGCGATGTAGTTGCATCAAGGTTGAGATGTGATATGGATATAATAGTATCAAGGAAGATTGGTGCTGAATATAATTCAGAGCTTGCAATTGGTGCACTACTACCTAATGGGTCTTATTTTATTAATGAACGTATTGCAAATATGCTAAATACATCTCAAGTATATATAGATAAACAAGTAAAAATACAAAAAAAGGAAATTGAGCGAAGACTAATAGAATTTAGAGGAGATAAAGAATATGGGAACAGATTAAATGGAAAGATAGTAGTTTTGGTAGATGATGGTATTGCAACAGGGTCTACAATTATAGCTGCAGCAAGATGGATAAAAGAAAAACATAATTGTAAAAGACTTATTATTGCAGTTCCAGTTGCACCTGCTACAAACGACACTATTGATAAACTTGATGAAATTGCAGATAAAGTTATAATTCTATCTATCACTCAAGAATTTTATGCAGTTGGACAATTTTACGAAAACTTTGATCAAGTTGAAGATAAAGAAGTTAAAGAAATTATGAAAAAATACATAAAATCATAATTTATGACTAGATTTATTTATACTATCTATTACCTTATTAATAGAATAGTGAATTATATAGATATAAAAATCAATTATACAATAACAATAATAAAAATATAGGAATATCTTCGCTATTAAAAAATCTAGAGGAAAATTTAGATAAGAATATAATTCAGAATTCTCATGCCATCTAATACAGTTAAATATTTTAGTTGTATTTATTATGGAGCTGGCTTTATTGCTGTTGAGCCCTATGATAGACATACAAAAGCAAATAAACATAAAATCAATAGAGATGATATAGAAACATTACATACATGCAATGAGTGTGGCAAAAATAATAAATTATATTGGTCTGAACAAAAAAAACCCATCTAATTTTTAGTAAAAAAAGGGTTTTGCTGTTTATGATTTTGTGTTATTATTTGGTCTATTATTTTTTTATACGAGTCAATGAAACTTTTTGCATACATATTAGCATATTTCTCTGAACCTCTATGGATACCACCTTTAGTACGTATGTGATGATAAAACTCGTGTAATACTATAAAGGGATTGTAAAATATATCGGAGTTTATACAATAAATCTTACTTTCTCTTTGAACATAGACTGCATATACAGTCCTTCTTTTCCCTTTTATGGTTCCAACAGTTATTTCAGGTGGTGTAACTTTATAGAATCTACTCAGATTTTGTAATGCCTCTTCTGTTTTTTTATTAAGTATCATATACACTACTTTAGCCTTAGTTATATCATCAGGTTGTACAATAATAGACATGTAAATATTCAGCCTTGAAATTTTATAAAGATAAACATATAAAATAATTACTATTTACCTATTTTATTATAGTTTTGAATTTCTTTCTCCATAGACTGCATATACAGTCATTTAAAATGTAAACAATAAATGGACTAACCTATTATATTATATAATTTACTATTTAGTGCTAACCGGGTTTGCAACATTTTGCATTCATCTCAGTGGGATTTGTAAAAATTTTGTTTTATATATAAAAGATTCTACTACCTTTTGTTATTAGCTTTTTAGCAACTTATTTAAAGAAAATTAATATAATATATAATAATATTGGATAATAACTATTCAATATATAGGTCAAGGAATTAATGAATACTAAGTTAAGTATCATATTTTAGGCCAACAACCAAAACATCTTAGATACCGTCTTACATTACATAATAGATTATTTTCTGTTTCGTAGTTGTAATTGGCACATACATCTTTCTTGAGATTCCTGTTTACTTTTGTTTCTACTGGATTCAGGAATGGTGCACGTGTTGGTAGAAATAGTACAGTTAGCCAGTATGACTGTCTTTCTATAAACTGTTTTGTCTTTTTGCTTACATGAAATGATGCATTGTCTATTACAAGTATGAACCTCTTGATACTTCTCTTTAGTACATATCTCTTGATGCTGTTTAGATGGTTTATGAAATCATTGCTGTTTCTTGTCTTGCTTGTATTGAATTTGATTCCATTTAGGGGATAAAGAAGTGTTATGAATACATTGACTTTATCGTTAGATCCTTTATGGAGTATCTTTTGCTGTTCCCCTCTTCTCATCATGTATGTTCTGGTTATGTATGGTTGAAGATGTAACCACGTTTCATCTTCAAATCCCAGTAGAATCTTTTTTTAAAAGAGCAGAGGATATTTTCTTGTATCTGTCTATCCTGTTCTTCTTTTCCTCATAATCGATGCCTTTTTCTAGTTCAAGTTTTGGTTGTTTGTATACTATACCTAAATCCTGAATTATTCTCCATCATGTTTGCATTGGACTGACATTCATTTCCAGTAATGTTGAGAGATATGTAGCTAAAAGTCTGATACTCCATAGGTATTTTTGAGATAGCCAAATGTCTTGGGTGATTTGTTCAATACTATGTCTTTTACCATCTCTTTGTTTTTGTGAGTAGATATTACTGGCTTTCTACCTGCATTCATTCTCTTGTATTTCTTATACCATCCAAACCGTGTTTTCTGTAATTGTTAATCCAGTCATACACATTACGGTAATTTACACCAAGGTTTTTGGCTATTGTTCTGTAAGGTACTCCTTCTTCATCTTTTGCTTTATAGCAGATGCTCTTCTCTGTATTCCTCTTTGTCACGAGTACTCTTCATGAATCTATTCAGTTCCTTTTTCTGAGTATCAGATAATTTCAGAATATAGGATTTGGGCACATGTATCAATCTAAACATTCAGAGCTAAAGTTCTTTCTATCAGAGTATGTTAAAAATACTAATGCATGTTGATGATATATGAGATACTTAACTTACTAAGGGATTTATTACTGATTTCAGATCTTTATTAGATAAAAAAAGATTTGAAGAACAGATAATTGATGGACAATCTGGATTTTATGATAAGACAGAACAAGTTTTTATTCCTGAAAATGTTTTTGCTAATCTTTTTAGCAACATTGGGCCTAGATATCAATTATCTGATATAGAAATTCAACGAATGATTCAAATTAGTCGCAAAAGAGTCTCTAATGCAATAAAAGAAATTCAGCAGAATAGCAAGGATTCTTATGCACAAATATTTTTATCATATTTATCACATAAATTTCTTCTCGAAAACAAAAATCAACCAAGAGACATGGTTATTCTATACATAGATTTAGTCGGTTCTACAGCACTAACCGCTATACTGAATCCTGAAGAACTTTCTATGATCATTAGAATATTTTGTCAAGAAATTTCAATATGCATATCAAGATATTTCGGTTATGTATTAAAATATGCCGGAGATGCAGTAATAGGGTATTTTCCAGAAGGATCGCAATTATCCAAAGAAGAGGTATCCGAACACGCAATAAAATGTGCATTTTATATGGAGAAATTATTAGATGAATCTATCAATGAAATTCTTTTTCAAAATGGATATCCCAAGTTAAAAAGTCGAATATCTCTTGATGTTGGTGAAAATCAAATAGTAGTTCTTGGATCGGAACCAGACCTATTAGGCCATGTTATAAGCAGGGCAGCTAAACTCATAAGCAAGGTGTCACCAAACAATATCATAATTGGTGGTAATCTTTTTAAAAATCTAAATGATAATATTAGAGAAATCTTTCCTATACAAGATAAATTTATGCTATTTGAAACAGGCGAAATGTATTCCATCTACATTTCAAATAACAGATATTATAAATAAATTTCAAAATTAAAAGTTTTATTACTTTTTGAATAATTTCACTCATATGGGAATAATAGATGACATGGATGATGGACTTGAAGATATCCATAAATTTATTACAAATGAAAATAAATCACTATTAATTAGAGGAAAATCTGGTACTTGCAGGACCACTCTATCTTTAGAAATAGCAAAAAATCACTCTAATAAATTTGAGGTAATATTCATTTCTAGAAATATTTCTATCGATAATATTTATAGTAGATTTCCATGGACCAAAAGTCTTTTGAAGTCATACAACATAGTATCTATCAATACCACTCCTGATTTTATTCTATCCGAAGCTTCAGTCATATTAAATAGTATAATGAACACATTATCTAATAGAATTCAAAAAATTGAAGATCCATTTGTACCTTTAAAAGAAAAACCAAGACCATTTATAATATTGGAGATATGGGATAATATAACAAAAGAATTAGATAACAACGACATTATAAGAACACAAAAAATATTATTATCATTAATAGATAAAAATGGAGGTTTTATCATTTTTTTGACCGAAGATATGAAAAATACTGATATAGATAATTTCGCTCTTATTTCTGAATGTTTCAGCTAGTTGTAACAAAGAATTTCCATGAATCTTTGTTCTCTTGTCTTGGTTCTATTGTTATGAATAAACTGGAATGTTTTGGAGTATACCTGTAAATTGTACTTGTTTACACCCATGAACTTTCTTATCCATAACTGGTACAGGTTGCTTCTGCATTCACAATTATTCACATGAACAATATCATTTGCGTATTCTTTCTGTGAATGGATTACACTTTTGTGTATGAAGCCATGTTCTTCCAGCTGGTCATATGCTCTATATTCATCTGTAAATACAGTTGAACCATACTCTACTCTGGTACATATAATATCAAGAAGTGACTGTCGTAAAGGAACATCAAAATATGTCATTCCGTTCCTTCTTTGATGAATACATGTTATCATTGGATGATCCTTGTAAAATGTACCTCTACCTCTCCAGGGTTTTAGCCCTCTTTTCCTGGGTTTTCTTCCTGATTTTACTATCTCATCATGATATGATCTTCCTTTCAGTCCTGCCTTGATATAGAATTCATCACCTTCAACATTACCACCGAGTTTAGCAGATGATGATGAGGAAGATGATAACTTTTCCATAACTGTTCTGATAAATCGATAACATATTGGAATTGGTATAACTACCTCAAGCGATACCTGTCTTATTGAACATCCGGGCCAGAGTACAAAGTATAGATACATTGCCAAAAACCATATCTTCAATGGTGTATGTGAATAATGAAATACAGTACCTGTTTTGTCATTGAACGATCTTTTACAATGCTTGCAAAAGTACTTTTGGTAGGATCGATACTGACCATCATTCTTTACGTTATTTGACTTACAATGTGGACATAATATGTAGTCTTTCCATCTGGCCTTTCTCAGTAAACTGGTACACCAACTTTCATCAGGAAGAGATGTGGTTAAAGTAAACACATCCTAATTATGTTTTATGCAGCTTTAAGCTTGGCTGAAACATTTGTCAATAAGAGCGGATAATTTAATTGATGGAATTATTACTCTTGATCAATCTTTTTATAAATCATACCGTCTTAGAGAGATGCAAATATATAAACTCAAAGGAACTGGGATCAATAGATCGAAAATAGGATTTACTTTAACTAATGGTAGATTTAGAACATTTTCACCTCTTTCTCATAAAATTAATTTTAATAAAATAAATAATTTTATTTTTTTCCCTCATAAAGAGAAAACATTTTCTACTGGAAACCAACGATTAGATCATAAATTAAAAGGAGGTTTTAAAAAGGGAAGTATAATCTCACTAGAAATAGAAGAAGAAGTAGATAGATTTGCATTTGTACCTATTTTTGTTCCACTAGTATTAAATTTTGTTTCGCAGGGCTATGGAGCATTAGTGATCTCAGCTTGGGATCAGCACACATCAGCAGTTACCCGTTATATTACACCATTTGTTAATAAGAAATTCTTGAATGCATATTTTAGAATAATAGGAAGGGATAATGATATTAAAAATGTTCTTAAAAAAACCAGCGAACAAAGACCTTCATATATCATACCTGGAATAGAAGGTGATTTCATGAATACTTTCAAAATGTGGAAAAAAGAATATGAAGAATTAAGAAATAAAACTGATGGATGTCTTAGAGCCTATCCGAAAACACCTCCTCTCTTATATGTTATCCAAGCACAGACAAAATGTAATATTGCAATATAGTTATCTTCCTTCTTTTCCCATCTAATCAATAATCGCCTGAATCGGTTCATCCATGAGTGTGTTCTCTCAACTACCCACATCTTCTTGCTCTATATTTTGGTATCCTTCTTCTCTTCTTTTTGTTACCATTATTGTAGTCTTCTCCTCTCTTGCAAATATGCATGGTATAACCATATTCCTCAAGTAACTCATATACCTCAGGATAGTCATAACCCTTGTCAAGACAGATGTGTTGTTGTTGGGTATTTGTTATAGAAGATGATGATGGTGGTGGTGGTGGTCTGCAAACCACTATACTCTGAAGAGTTGCTTTTGTCATCTTCATATCATGTCTGTTAGCACCATCTACAGTAATTCCAAGAGGAATGCCCTGACCATCTACAAGAAGGCTACGTTTGGTACCTGATTTACTTCT
This sequence comes from uncultured Nitrososphaerales archaeon, assembly GCA_963840085.1. Lineage (GTDB taxonomy): Archaea > Thermoproteota > Nitrososphaeria > Nitrososphaerales > Nitrososphaeraceae > TH1177. The sequence continues at coordinate 1,181 of CAWIYT010000143.1, read as the reverse complement.
GTCTGTGGGATTTGGTCCTGTACTTTTTTCCCCCAAGAGGTGCTTTTGTTATTGTACCATCCATTGATTGCCATTTCCAGTTGATACCAACTTTTTTATCATGTATTTTTAGACCAGCAATCCACATACGTTTGAATACGCCATCTTGTCTCCATTCCTGAAACCTGTCATGTACAGTACTGGATGCACCAAGACTTCTTTGTGGTAATGCTTTCCACTGACATCCAGTACGTGTAATGTAGAAGATAGCATTCATTGCCTTTCTATCATCCATTCTTGGACGACCTGTATTCTTCTTCTTCTTCTTCTTTCTTTTGGGTTTATGTACAAGAAGAGGGAAAATTTGATTCCATAATTCATCTGGTATTTCATAAGATGAATCGATTCCAGAAATTTCAGATATCAAACTAATCTCGTGATATATAGTGTAGAGACACTTAGCTTTGTCGAATAAATCTATTGTACCATAAACTTAAATACTATAAACTACTTTTCGGATAGGCTCTTATTACAATTGATTTTAGCTTTGTAGAATTACAATATCAAAATGAGCTTTTAGATATTCAAAAAGCCATTATTAACTTTTCTAGTCAGATACGTTCCTCCAATGACTTGCTTGTTATGGTTTCTAGACCAACCTATAAATCATTAGACGTAATGAAAAGTGTTAGTGATATTCATTTGAAATTATTAGAATTTAATGGAGCTGTAATGTTGGCAGCTATTAAACCTCAATTTTTTTTATATAATGTACAAACTGATCAAAATGCAGAATATCCAAGGTCACTTTTTCTAGACAGTTCATGATAGAAATATATTTTGCAGAATATCAAAATATGTCTGTGTTACTGTAGAGAAATAGTGGAATAGAAGTATTACAGAAATTTATAGAATTATATTCCAAGATCTTAACAGTATTATATTTCCAAATTAGGTATAATTTAATTTAAGTTTGTATTTATTATTTAGTTTATTATATAAATTTGTATATTAATTATAATTAATTTTAAAATATTAATTTGAAAACAATAAAAATAATCAATTACAAACTAATAACTAAAACTTACTATTCTATTTTATCATTTTACAATTTTAAATTCATCCAGAATCTCTTTTTTCTTTCCATTTTCAATAAAGGTACCTGTTAATGTATGTCGATCATTTTCTAATGCAATATCTAT
>CAWIYT010000142.1:0-17797 GCA_963840085.1 uncultured Nitrososphaerales archaeon | reverse complement strand
CTAGTGTAGATAGTGTTTCAATCTCAAGACATTGCATGCTTCATCATACCATGTACCTCCATCAGTATATACAGTATGTTTTCCATAATTCTCAACAAGAGATCGCATGAATTTTTCAGCAACAAACATGTTTCTCTTTTCTGAGATGTATATTCCAAGCACTGAACTATGAATTGGTTCAATACATATCCATAGCCAGAAATGCTGGTTACCGATTTGAATAACTGTTTCGTCTATGATAAAGGCTGTTACTCTTTTTCTTTTGTAGATTTGGCATGAACCAAACCTTTGAATCCAATTCCATATAGACACGTAACTTCTTTGTTTATCTTTAAAGAGTATTAATGCTTTAGACGTATTTCTTAAACTTAGACCAAGAAAGTATAGATAAAGAGAATACATTATGATAAAAGTGGATGTTCTGTTTCTTTCAAACCTAATTTTCATATAATAAATAGAATGTTCTTAGCTATAGCTTTTGCTGCTTAAATTAACAGAGCCAATAATTCTGCTTAACATTAGTATTCAATAGTCAGAGATAAAATTTACATATTTGAATAATGTATTTTTCTATATGGATATGACCAGTTCTTGTGCTAATTGTGGCAGGAAGACTCAAGATTATCCTATTTTCTGTTATATGTGCAATGATTACTATTGTTCCGAGTCATGTCACTTAGAAAAACATAAATTACAATATCAGAAATTTTGAAATAAGAAATTTACTTTGAGTTGATCTTTCATATATAATAATTTAGAAGTTGTTCATTGTAAGGCTCTGTAAACTTGTCAGTTGATTCTTTAAAATAAAGCTGTCAAAAGTCGGTTGATAAAATCAACAATCTTTTATTCTATCTTCACTTGTCATAATACACTTAAATCAACCATGAGCTTCTTATCTTTGTGGGTGTTATGCGGCAAATCTAACACCCACCTTTCAACATCCAAAGATTCAACAGAACCATTTTTTATAAACATAAGCAAAGTATTATCAATCGAGTTCTTCTACATATTCAGCAAGCTGCTCGCGAGTAGAGTCCTGCACGTAGTAGGGTTCTACTACTGCTACCTTGTATTTAGCTTTTATTATCTGAATTTTAATTATAAATTTCAGTCATGAATAGCCTATATCAATACATGGGATAAATTGAAATGAAGCAAATTTAGCTAAAGAAGGATTTGGATATATTTCAAAAAATTTTATTAATTTAATATTTCTTTAATGTAAAAAGTTATTTGTTATGGAATTAATAGAATAAATAAATTTTTTAGTAATTGTTAAATGTTAGATTCTTTAATTATTTTTTAGTTATTGATATTATAATTAATTAAATGTAAATAAAGTTAATATAATAGTCAAATATTAATACTCATAGTTAAATACTATAGACACTATAGATACTATAGAATACAGCTTTACAATATCCAATCCAAATTTTGTTTTGTAATTGTAGAATGAATCAAAATAATGTTAAGAAAAAAGATGAGAATGTTGTTTAGATGTTGAAAAATAGGAAAGAAATAGAATGTTATGAAGAAGTTAGGGGACAACGTCCTAACTATCTTAAGATATGGTGGTATAATTTAAGTTTAATATATAAACAAAAGGCTCAAGAATATTTTCATAGAATTGAAGCCAAAATAAGATAAGGAAAGGATAAATGAAGAACATGTTAGTATAAATTTATCAGACAAACTAATTATATTATTCGGAAAGTCGCGAGATAAAGAAATCAAATAATAACAAATAATAAATGATTTTCATTTAATAATTTTTTAATCTGAAATCTTACAACAATCATCTTAATTATCGCATCTACAATCAGATGGCTCTTGTAAACAATTTGGACATATAACATTACCACATCCAATACAAGTATTATTCTTTAGGTTACATGCCCAATGTTTGCACTCATTCATAATATATTATTTATAATTTAATTAGTATATATGCATCTAATAATAAAAGATATATCATCATTCAAGATAATTGATGTGAATGAAAATTTAGATAATAGCGGTGCAAAAATAAGAGTCTAATGTAGAGATAATACTAAGCAGTATTTAGCTTTTATTATTAGAAACTTATTTTAAAATATATGAAAATCAAAATTTATTTAATAGTTTGTCATTTATCTTATAGAGATTCTCTGTTATGGATAGCATCTTTTTGGATTAATATAAATATCATTTGATAAAAAGAAATTCCTAATTTGAATGCCTCAAAATCTATATTTCTTAAAATATATTTTATTGATTCATTATCTGATGAAGATAGTATAAATTCATCTATTATTTTTTTGAATTCATATTCATTATGGTGTTGAAACATTGAGTGAATTTTATCAATATAGTTATTAAGAGCTTTTAGAAATATTGTTGACTAATGCTTAACATTTTGAAATAATAACATTCTAGAAAGACTAATGATAAGTGAATCTTAATTTAAAAAATTAATTTTCATAATATTATGAATAAAGAAGATAATTAGAGATAGAAAAGTATTTACCATTTGGTCGTAGAATCGTCCATGTAGTAGGGTTCTATTAACATGTATATAGCTTTTATTATTATGGAACTTATTTTAAATTATCTTTGCACTCTCAGAAGATATTATAACAATAGAAATATCTGCAGGAGGAAGTAATACCGATAGTGGTGCAAAAGTAGGTTCCTATTATTAACATATATAGACAAACTAAGCTTTAAAGGTTTCACAGTGCTGCAATAAAAAATCATAACGATGAAAATCCTAGGACTTAAGTATAATATCATGGTTGTAATCAAAGTAAAAGATATTTACATTGACTAAATTAAGTCAAAGTGGTTTGATTTGAGATTATAGAACATGTCGAACCTATAACAAGTCTTTTAGATACAATCTTCATATTTACATATATATAATACATAGGAGGAATATGATGATATAATTAAATAATTAATAATCTCAAATGAGAAAGAAACTAACTAATCAAAGATTTAAATTTATTGTTTTCTAAATTAATATGTGTTTAATTTTAAAAATAGCAAAAATAATAAATTCATAGATTATTTAAATGAAATTTTATCAGCTGAAAATGCGGCAGTTGAAAGATTATATACAAGAATACATGAAACTCCAATAAAAGATTCTAAAAAAATATTAGACGAGCATTTACAGGAAGAAAAAGAACAACAAAAAAGGTTGAAAAATCTAATTACTGATTATGGCAGCAGACCAACAGATTCAAAAGCAGATATAATTTCTTTGAATTCCCTAACGACTACTGACAGTAATACAATGAAAAAAAATAATAATTCTTCGAATGAGAATGGCCATGACGATAATAAGAATAATAACACTCCTATGGCACCTAAAGAAGTTGAGATACTAAATATACAAGAAGATGCACTAATAAAAAATGATGAGATATCAGCATATAAAAAAATATTAAAAATAGCTGAAGAAAACAAGGCGAAAGATGCAATTGACATACTAAAACAAAATTTACAAGAAAAAGAATCAATGTACGATAATTTAAGAAACTCTGAATCTAAAATGCTTAATGAGATTGGAGAAGATAATAATAATCATGAGCCATTTATGTTAGGGTTCGCAGTTGCGGATATCTTAACATCATATTGGAATTCAAAAGAAAATCCACCTAAAGCATATTTATTCAATAGAAGAGTGCATCATGGAACAATTGGTGCTTTGCTTGGTTTATCTAATTTATACAAAAAAAATCCAATTGTTACTGGTATTTTGTCAGGGTTGGGTGCAGGTCTTCAAAAAGACGATTATAAAGATTCCAAAGAATGGTTTTTATTTAAGAAAAAAGAGGATGAAACAAATCAGGATTAATAATAATCGTAGAAATTTATTGAAAGTTTAGAGTAATATACTTGAAGCCAATAAGTGATTTTATTCGGTTACTTTTATACTATTTGTGAAATACTAAAAAATTTATAGTAATGGATAAGAATATGATGATTTTATTTGTTAGAATCATCATAGAGAATGATTTACAACAACATATAATAATAAAATCCAAATAATATTTTGGAATTCAATCCACACTATTCGGAGAATGCTCATACAAGGTAATAATCCCCATTCTCCGGATAATAATAGATATAGATACAAATATCATACAAAAATTCTTATCTACTTTTGGCTAAAGTTTGTTCAAATACTAGTAATCTTATAATAGATAAGAGATTTTTTCCAAAAATTACTTTGTGTATCCTACTTTATCAGCTAATCCTACTACTTCTCTACCCTTATTTGTTAAAGAATTATAAATCCTTGGTTTCCCTCGCCCAGGAGATTTTTCTTTTTTTACCTTTCTTTCAATCAAACCTAAATTTGTTGCTCTTTTCATTAAGGATTGTCCATACCCCCAACTTCCCATAGTAATAAGTAATTCTCTTGTGTGCAATTCTCTGTTCTTCTTTAGTATTCTCAATAATGGAATAAGAGGACGTTCATTTATCAGAACTTTAAGTATGTTTGATTGTACGGTTATAGGAACTGATTTTGTTTCTTTTACTTCCTTCGCTGTTGTGATTTTTTTAGTAGACTGTTTAGAAGAACTTTGTGGACCAGTACCATTAGGCATATTATTTAGTATAACTTTTAATAATAATAAATGCTTTGTTGCCTAACTTACTATTCCTAACACATTTAGCTAACCTATATCCTAGTCATAATACACATGTGAACTGGAAGAAGTACAATGAATCTCTTGTTAAACGTGGTGAGGTATTATTTGGTTTTGACGTTATAGATAACTAGGATACTGAATTAGAAAAGATGAATGAAGGTAAAAAGGTAGGAAATTTGTATATCCAGATTCATTTATCAAACTACTTGGGTACATGAGAGCATACTTTCACTTACCATATAGACAGACTGAAGGAGTAGTAAGAGCTCATGCTGCAAATACGTTACCATCATCAATTCCTGATTATAGCAGAATTTGCAGAAGAATAAACAAATTAAATATAACGCTATTGTTGTTCAATGTCTTAATTTTTTAATTTATTAAACAAACTAAATTAGACTCTTTTTATTTCTATTTCTATCGTAGAAACGTTTCTTGTTCTACCATCTTCTGATTGAACAGTCTCTGAACCAATTTTTACATCACCAATAGCGTAGCCTATATTCTCCATCCGTCTCAAAATTATTTGTGAAACGTCCACTGCACTGCCTATACTTAATCCTCTTGCCTTAATGGTGACTGTTGGCTGATTTGCTAATTGAATTAATGTTGATGTAACATATACCATCAATGGTTTTTTTCCAATAAATATTTCTTTATTATATTCGTGCCATCCTCCTTTACCTTTATCTTTCCCAGAATCTGTAGACAAATTGATATAAAAAATAAAGACAGACGCGTATAAAAGGCTGTATTATTATATATGTTTTAGATTTATAGTAAATGTAATGCCAAGTACCTGCTTGAATACTAAATTTGATATGAAAATAGCACTTTATATTTTTTAGTTCTGTTGTATCTAACAGTGTTTAAAATGAGTGTCAGAGGCTACAATAACACCAGTGAACCCAAGAATAGAATTGTAGCAAAGAATAGTAAAGAGTGTTAATTTTGGGATGTCAAAATTCGGTAAGTATCATAAAGGATTTAAAGAGGATTAACATAATATTCCCTTGTCCAAAAAAAGGTTTTGGAAGTTTTATACGACTTTATGTATAGAGTTAAGGTAAGGCAATTTACCTTAACACCTAATTACATCTTCTACTTTTTGTAGCAATAATAATAAAATCAACTAGAATAAAAGAGTGTTAATTTTTGGATATTATAGAATTATCTTAATATGCGCAACTAAAATCTTAAATTTATAATTGACAATATTTACTACACAAAGATTCAAAAAATCATTTGATTTGGATATAAATAAAATTTCTACATATTTTAAACTCAATCTAAAAGAATAAGTTCATTCTTGAATGTTACTGCAGAATTACTACCATGTTTATTAGATATAACTGCCTAAATTTTACAATGAATGAGAAAGACAACAACTCTCCTTTTCATTTTTCATTTTGTTTGACAACAATATTTTTTACTATTCTTGTTGTAACCTTCATAGTTATTGGTTCATTGACATTAAACACAAATCATATTGCAATAGCACAGCAGCAGCAGTAGCAGTTAAGTATAGATGAAAGTAATAATCAAATACTATCTCATACGAAACAACAACCACCTTTTATTGAAGACTTGTCTTTTGATATTGATAATGTGACCTTTTCGCATCATATGGCATCTGTGAATGGTATTCAATTACACTATGTTATAGGTGGTCAAGGAGACCCAATAGTCTTGCTGCATGGATTTCCACAATCATGGTATGAATGGAGACATATTATGCCAGCTTTGGCCAAAAATTATACTGTCATAGTGCCTGATTTACGTGGATTTGGTGATTCTTCAAAACCTGTAACCGGTTATGATGGAAAGACTACTGCAGAAGATATCTATCAATTGATATCTCAATTAGGTTTTAATCAACAAATTTTTCTAGTAGCACATGACGTAGGCGCACAGACAGCATATTCATATGTAGCAGCTCATCCTAACAATGTAACTAAATTAGTAATCATGGATTTCCCATACCCAGGTTTTCTACCTCCAGAGTTTGGTGAGAATGGACCATGGTGGTTTGCTTTTCATCAGACACCTAACTTACCAGAATCTCTTGTAGAAGGCAAAGAACGAGAATATGTATCATGGTTCTTTAAAGGGTTAGCCTATAATCCATCTGCAATTACGGAAGAAGATATAGATATATTTGCAAATCACTTTTCATCTCCTGGTACAGCGCGTGTAGCATTTGAATATTTTAGAGCTTTTCCAGTGGATGCAGAACAAAATAAAGAATCAGCCAAAACTAAGATAACAATACCTGTATTAGCATTAGGTGGTGATATTTATCCAGCTTTAGGTGGTGATATACCTGGCAACTTTGCCTTAAGCTCGTTACAATCATTAGCTACAAATGTAAATGGAGTCACGGTTCCATTTTCAGGACACTGGATACCTGAGGAGCGTCCGGATTTTGTACTTGACCAGCTATCCAAATTCTTTGGAAATAGTAATAATGATATTAAATAAAAGTACCTGATAATCTGATTCATCTTCTTTGACATTCGGGTTCATCTACAAAAGCAGTAAAGCTGGTCGGGAGTAGAGTCCTGCATGTAGTAGGGTTCTACTACTTAATTATATTTAGCTTTATATTAATATATATAAAGCGTAACATATTCTTTTTAAAATAACTAATTAAAAAATAATTTTGTTAAAATTAATACAATATAGAAATTAATTGTTTTTTTCAATAGTAAATATCATTAGATATAATGATTTCTTCTAAGACTATTACACTTAGAGCCTATCCCAAAAATAGATAGAAATATAGCTCCTCCTTTTTATCATCTTATCTGTTTAACATTTGAATAAAAGTAAAAAGTATGTTAGAACAATTATACGCATTCCAGATGATCTTTGGAATGAAATTAAAAATATTTTACCAAATGAGAAACCAGAGAATACAATAGGTCGTCCCATTGTTCCATACAGAAAAGTATTTGATGGTATTATGTTTATCCTTAGAACTGGATGTCAGTGGAAAATGTTACCTAAAGAGTATGGTTCTGGTTCCACATGCCACAGAAGATTTCAGGAATGGAGAGAATCAGATATATTTGATAAATTATGGACAAGATTGCTACAAATATACGATTTAAAGAAAGGAATTAAGTGGAACTGGCAGTCTCTTGATAGTATATCTGTAAAATCACCTTTTTAGGGGGGAGATGACAGGACATAATCCTACTGACAGAAGGAGTAAATTAGGAACCAAAAGACATATTTTAACAGATAAAGAAGGCATTCCACTTTCTACTGTTATAACATCTGCAAATACTCCTATGATGTTACTACTGCAATTGAAACCGTTGACAGCATGGTTATCAAAAGACCATCTTCAAAATCAGCAACAAAATATAGAAACAACAACAACGACAACGACAAGAATAAGAATAAGAATAAGAAGAAAAATCAGAATCTAAGTCTTGATAAAGCATATCATTCCAAAGATATAGAACAAGAAATTACCAAGAGAGGATACATTCCACACATACGACATAGAAGAGAAGAAAAGAAACACAACCGGAGACATCCCACAAGAAGATGGGTAGTAGAGAGAGAACAAATTCATGGCATAACAGATTCAGGAAATTATTTACAAGGTTTGAAAAGAAGGATAAAAACTATCGTGGTCTTGTCCAATTAGCAAACAGCATAATAATTTATAGGAAGATAATTTTGGGATAGGCTCTTAGTATATTTCAAAAACTATCAACCACAAAAACAAATTAGATTTTTAAAACCTATTACTGAAAACAAAAAGAAATAGGAAAATAGAAAATAAAAAAATTCTCTTATTGATTTTTAAATTAGGAAAAGGATATGGTTTATGGATAGTTCTAGCTAGATACACTATAGTCCCAAGTTGAAAAGTACTTAGGACTAATTTCTATGATTACGCTATCACCATTTTTTACAAAGGATATTAACTTTTGTGCCATAGGATGTTGCATACTTCCTAAATATTTTGTCATTATCTTTTCTGCAATTGGGATATTGTGATTTATATCATCATGAATTCTACAGATACCCCTTCCCTTGACTCCTTTGTATGGTGGATTAGGGTCATCTATGCAAAAATAAAGCTTCTTATTTTTTCTTAAATTATCTGTCTTTTTTGAGAGTTTGGAGGTTTCAATATATATTTTCTTATTTGCTGAATCAAAATAATACCATGTAGGATGAACATTTGGATATCGATTATCATCTATTGTGCCTAAATGGACGTTGAGTTTGCTAGATGCCAAAAAATCATTTATTTCCTGCTCTGTCAGAGATTTTCCAAATTCAGGACTTGCATTAATGATTTTTGTCATGTTTATATATTCATGGTTATAATATAATATTAACTCATATTCATTCTTTATTCAACAATAATATAAGACTTTAAGTTAGGCTTGATAATACTGTTATCAATTACATCATATACTATTTTAAAAATGTCTTTTGATGTCAATTCTTTAAATGAAGGAATAAAGCTTTTTTAAAAAAGATAATGTGTTGTGATTTTATGCAGAAATACTTTTGAAAAATAATGGAAATCTTTTTATATGGTGGAATCCTTTAGAAATTTCAATACAATTCTTTTTGCCAATATAAGTTTAAAAAATAATAAGCCATAGCATTCTAAAATTAGCATCCAGAATAATGTGTAGAAAGCTATGACGATGCGTTGTGTGCGTATTGTCTATACTTTGGTGTATTCAAATTGCTAATTACGCTATTTAAAAAATGAGAAAATTAATTTAATTAATTGAGGCTGGGTCATTATTCTTTTTCTATAGATAACACATAAAGCTAGTCTCTTGGAGTATGATGTTTTGGTGAAAAACTACAATACTATCCAAAAGACCAGCAATTAATAATTCATCATCTATTCTAATTAGTATTCTGTATTTGATTGGTTTGATAGCATGGTCAAATTCAGATAGAAAAAGAAGAAGAAACGTGGTAGGCCATATGTCTATTCTCCTACTGTAATTCTAAGATGTTTTGGTCTGGACCCATTTGAAATGAGAACACCTTGTAATGGAGACTTTTTTACTCCTATCATTACAGGTATAGGAGGTCATACAGATGCAGGGTGTTAAAGAGAATAGTACTAGAAAGTGGACACCAGAAGACAAGACAAGGATTGTAATGGAATCATTGACTACAAATATCACAGTAGCAGAACTATGCAGAAAGTATAATCTCAATCCAAATGTGTTCTACAACTGGAAACAGAAATTCATAGAAGGTGGTAAGATGGCACTTTCAGGCTCCGGTAAAGACAACATGATAAACAAGAATAAGGAAATAGAGATTGAGCGACTAAAGAAGATCATTGGTGAGCAGACAATAGCAATAGATGTATTTAAAAAAACGTTAGAAACAGGAGGAAGGAGGAAAGGTTAGCAGTGGTAAGGACAATATCAAACAACGGAATGAGCATTAGAAAGACACTGACATATTCTGGTTGTAGTAAAAATATGTACTACAATAACAACAATAGTAGAAAGAATAATTATAGAAATCATATTGCATCATCATCAATAGAAGAAAATATACAGCAAATTTCTCTGCAAAGGCCAACTTATGGTACCAGGAGAATGGCTGCAATGTTAACAAGAATTCTTGGAAGACCAGTCAACCGAAAGAGGGTACAGAGAGAATCTTCAGAAAGATGGGCTACATTACACCATCAAGAAGTAAGAAGGAAATCATTCGTTCAAAAGTACCCACTATAAAAAAGCAGATAGACCAAACCAGGTATGGGAAGCAGATCTTACCTACATACATTGTGGTATTGATGGATGGGGTTATCTCTTTAACGTATTTGACGTATTTACAAGAGAATGGGTTGGCTACTGTTTTTTGATCTGTCTGCAGTCAAGGAAAATGCCATCATTTCTGTTGAAAATGCTCTTGTAACGCATAAGGATATAGTACCACAACAAGATCTTGTTATCAGAACAGACAACGGCTCTCACAGTATACAAGCAAGTAAAGCATTTAGAAAATCTTTATCTGTACTGGGATTGAAACTGGAACATATTTACTACAACACGCCAGAACAGAATGGACACATCGAATCATTCCACAAGACCCTAAAGAAGGAGTACATCTGGCCAAATGATTTCCAGAACTACCAGGAAGCAGAATCAGCAATCAGAGATGCGTTTTTAGACTACAACCAGAACAGAATACATTTTCCGCACTGCGATATCTAACACCATACGAATTCATTTCTAAATTGAAAATGCAGCAAGAGGAAAAGGAGGAGAAGGTGATAAATATTGGTAATGAAAAATAATATCCATAAAATAATGGGAAAAGTGTTCCCAAAAATAGTGGTCCAGTCCACCTCTGTCTATCTATCTTTGCTCCTCCAATGGAGGGCAAGGCCTTCACAAAATATTCTAATATTACTACTCTATTTATTATGATTAATGCAAATGAAATACCTAAATTTCATAATCATAGTAACGGTTATTGCAATTTTAGCAGGAACCTTAGTCGCTAATAATAACAATGCATTTGCTCAAAATTTAACTATAAATGCTACATCTGAAATAACTGAATCTGCTAATAATGAAACGTATAGTTCTTTTGAAAAGGATAATTCTTCACTAAATAATTATCAAAAATCACAAACTTTTACTCATGGAATAGTAGTCAAAATTGATAATATAGGATATTATTTTGATGGTCCAGCAGATGGCGCCAATGGTACAAAAAGATGCACCTGGTCACTACTGGTGGCAAGATACACCTACTCATCTTTATGGACTTCATTATAATATAGGTCCATTTGGAGAAGAACAGTGGTGGTCATCTGATGCAAAAGGTAATGAATTACTATATGTAGTTGATGTTATAATTGCTCCTTGGACAAATAAAACTGCTTATGAATTTGCTAAACAAGGATATGTTCACTATCATGAACTAGTAAGAACAGACAATGGTGAAAAACATCCTGAACTGGTTGCTTGGTTCAAGCATGTAGCAGTACCAGCAGCATTTATACTGGATAAGGGAGCTATGCCAGAAGATAAACATATAGTCACTGCAGGAATTGATTATAAATTCTTAAACAACTATTTTATACCATATAACCCAAAAGCAGGCCATGGTCACTATGAATAAAACATACAAAATAAGAAAATTTCTTCCTTTTTATTTATTTTAAGTGAATATCATACTAATTTTTAAATATTATCCTCTTTATTACCCTAAATTAGACTCTTATTTTTGTACCACTATAGGCATTAACCTTGAAGAAGTAAATATAATTTCGCAAATACTGCATCAACCATGAGAAGCTCCTCGTTCATCAATCTTTATTTCTACTGTTCCATCATACTTTGGTTTTACCGCTAATTGTGCTGGTGTATATATCAAATGTTCTTTTGTAAATGACGATAATTCAAAATCATCAGTCATATATAATGCATAGAAGGGACAAGCATCTACACATAATCTACAAAAGACACACTTTCCATAATCGATTTGTGGCATTATACTTTTCTTGTTTTGTTTCCATTTTTCATTCACTTTTACCATTTCAATTGCTTTAGCAATACCTTCACAAGTTATTGCACATAATTGACAACCAGTACATTTTTCGTGGAAAAGAATATGTCGGCCTCTACTACCTGCAATTCCCACTCCTCTCTTAGGATCAAATTGGTATCCATCTCCAACAAACTTCAATTTCTGTTCTGGAAATCGTAATGTAAATCTTTTAATGAGAAGATGCTTGGAACCTGATTCTATCGCTTTAATAAAGCCAGTTGCTGTTGATGTTTTTTTAATAATTGATGATGACATTAAATATTGTAAACCTCCTGGAATAAACTATTTACATCAATAATCCTGGTTAGATTATATCAATTTCAACTTTATTATTAAATTGAAAAAATGAGACTTTAGAAAATATATCAATATTTACAATAAGTTAAGTATCTCATATATCATCAACATGCATTAGTATTTTTAACATACTCTGATAGAAAGAACTTTAGCTCTGAATGTTTAGATTGATACATGTGCCCAAATCCTATATTCTGAAATTATCTGATACTCAGAAAAAGGAACTGAATAGATTCATGAAGAGTACTCGTGACAAAGAGGAATACAGAAGAGAGCGTCTGCTATAAAGCAAAAGATGAAGAAGGAGTACCTTACAGAACAATAGCCAAAAACCTTGGTGTAAATTACCGTAATGTGTATGACTGGATTAACAATTACAGAAAACACGGTTTGGATGGTATAAGAAATAAAAGAGAATGAATGCAGGTAGAAAGCTAGTAATATCTACTCACAAAAACAAAGAGATGGTAAAAGACATAGTATTGAACAAATCACCCCATACATTTGGCTATCTCAAAAATACCTGCTGGAGTATTAGGCTTTTAGCTACATATCTCTCAACATTAATGGAAATGAATGTCAGTCCAATGCAAACATGATGGAGAATAATTCATGATTTAGGTATAGTATGCAAAAGGCCCAAACTTGAACTGGAGAAAGGCATCGATTTTGAGGAAAAGAAGAACAGGATATACAGATACAAAAAAATATCCTCTGCTCTTTTAAAAAAAGATTCTACTAGGATTTGAAGATGAAACGTGGTTACATCTACAACCATACATAACAAGAACATATATGAAAAAAGGAGAACAGCAAAAGATACTTCATAAAGGATCTAACGATAAAGTCAATGTATTCATCACACTTCTTTATCCTATGAATGGAATAAAATTTACAACAAGCAAAACAAGAAACAGTAATGATTTCATAAACCATCTAAACAGCATCAAAAGATATGTACTCAAGAGAAGTATCAAGAGATTTATTCTTGTAATAGACAATGCATCTTTTCATGTTAGTAAAAAGACTAAACAGTTTATAGAAAAACAATCAGACGACTGGCTAACTGTACTATTTCTACCAACACGGGCACCATTTCTGAATCCAGTAGAAACAAAAGTAAACAGGAATCTCAAGAAAGATGTATGTGCCAATTACAACTACGAAACAGAAGATAATCTATTATGTAATGTAAGAAGATATCTTAGATGTTTTGGTTGTTGGCCTAAAATATGATACTTAACTTATCTGATTCATCATCTACTATCAATAATTTTTTACTTTCTGTAGTAGACATTTTTACCTCTCTCCTAGTTAAGTAGCAGTATTCTTTATTAAGATTAGAGACAATTATTAACACTTTTTACTTTAGTGAAATAAAAATATCATGATTGATATTGAATTTATATCATTTTAAATTATCAATTGATGATGTAATTTAGCAAATCAGAATATAAGTAAAATTTAGAAATAATTAAAAACATTATAAAAAAGATTAATTTGATATTTTTGAATTGAGTTATCAATATTTTTAATGTAATAGAGTACATTATTGCTATTAGTAATAAAAGCCATAGCCCTCTTCTTCTCTCTCTATGTAACCCAAGAACCATATAGGTAGAAGGCCATGGCCTTGGCTAACTTCAAAAATTTGCTTTTGGGATCTCGCTTTTTTTAATTTACTTACCAATACATATACCACTTGGATTAGAAGTCATACAGTTATTTTGGTCATACATGTTGCCATTTGTATTTACTGGTAATCCATTAGCGTTGTTTAAGTCAATTGTATTCAAAAGAACATTGTTAAAGTTAACATTATTATTGTTACTTTGATTGTCTACATAAAGACCATTTCCAGATTCAGTAATAGAATTCAAAGTAAGTACGCCATTATCGGAGTTAACTAATGTTATTCCTGCCAAAGTATTTTGGTAAAGTATGTTATTCTCTATAGTGGCTTGTTGTGTTGAGTATCCTGCAAAACCAATTAGGTTATTCATAAGTATGGATAAGTGTGCATTAACTATACTTACACCAGTACTGAATGCTCCTATTTGGTTATCTTTGGAAACAACTTCTTTTATTTCAACATTTTGAGAACCTGTCATTAAAATACCTGCTTGAAATCCCTGAATAGTACCATCTTTAATTACTACATTGTTAACATTTGGTACCATGATTCCTACTTTATTAGATGTTTTTTCTTGACTATCTACATCTGGTCCAGAAATGGTATGTCCATTAAGATCAATAACAACATCATTTGTATTTAATATAAGACCATCCCCGTCTGCACAGTTTAAGTTAGAAGTCAATACAACGTCTTGTGTTACAACTTGACCGCATGATGGACTTATGGCTAACGGTTGTTCTGATTCTTGTTGTTGTGTTCGTAATGGTGATTGCATGGGTGATGCTGGTTGCGTTTGAGCGTTTAAGGATATGGGTTGCATTGTTATTGTTGTAACGACTGAGAATGAGATTAGTGATGCTAATATACATGTCATTAGTGTTTGATTCATTGGTAGACGGTTTGATCCTAATGTATTTATATTAATCTCATTTTTATTGCATATGATTTTACTGTAACTATGTGAGATATATTTGTAAATACATTTGATGTTAATATCGCATCTTTGGAAAATACAATTACTCATAATTTGATAAGAATTTAGATGAATATTAAAAGAAGTGTTACAATTTCAACTTGTCGCATGACAAAAATTTCATCCGCTACTGCTACAATTAACTACTACTATCATTCTCCATAATAATAATAATAAAAGAACACAAAGGCATATAATGGCATAAGATACCTTTCTGAAATTGATATCACTATAGAGAATTGATAGTAATTCAGTGTATAATAATAGATAAACTACGGATAAATAAATTTATCAACTTTGAATACTAATTATAACTGTACGTCTGCTTGATTTTATTAGTTACAATAGATCAGTTTTTTTTAACATTAGAAGTCATTTACTAATATGTTCTTTACTTCCTATTCATGCCATTGATTTGTACATACATAATCAAAATTTTTTATCATTATGATTATAACAATTTTTCAGGTAATATTTGATAAACTATTGCAAATATGACAATTTTCTTTCTCTCCATAGTATTTGTAGATAGGTTTACTAATTTTAATATCATCAACTCTAATTGCATCTTTGTTATCTAAAATAAAGTAATTAGATCATTAAAAAATAAAGAATTCCTTAAAAATGGTAACCTATTATAGTTTAGATGAATTTATGTTATATTTGTCTGTAATATAAGGATTTAATCTTTACATTTTGCTATTAATAGTGAGTCATAGCCCTCCATCAGTAGTAAGAGCAAATTTAGAAGGCTATAGCATGTATATGGTCTCTTTATCTATTGGATATGATACTTGCCAATGATATAATATATAATACTTGAAGATAAATTAATTTTCATAGCCAGGTACTCATAACTTCTGATTATGTTCGTTACAGTTACATGAATTGATATTATAAAATTTTCTTCATTGTGTATCATATTGCTTAAAATGACAAAATAAATTACAAATATTTTAGGAACTAAACATTATTTCAAAAAAGTTTACTTCTTTAAGAATAAAGGACTAACAATTATTCCTACCAAAGTAAAAGATCCAATGATTGCGGCAATAAATACAGTATCTGCTATTGATGCTAAAGGTTGCCCTACAACTGCTACAAATATTGCATATACAAGAATAATAAATCCAATCAAAGCAAATAGGCCAAAAATTATTGATTTAATAGCAAACGATGATCCTTTTTCTTCACCTCCTGTTTCTCCTATAAATTCTGACATTTTTCCAAATATTTTATCCTTAATAGATTCACTTTTTCCTTGTCTTTTATAATTATCAGAATTTCTAGATAAATTTTCAGCCATTTCAAATATTATTCTATTTAATAATATAAAAACAATTTTTTAAATTATTTCTAAAAATAAACTTTTTAGTAAAACCTATAGTCTTCTGGTATGTGATTTTTTTACAGAATTAATTGTAATAATTTAATAGGTCTTTTATCCAGTATGATCTATTTTTACTCAATTTCCATTTTCTGTTCCAGCTTCCATTGTTCTTATAGTATTTGTAGTATAGATTATTAGAAAAACATCTTTACAAGATATAGCTGCTTAATGAATTCAAAATTGTTAATGCTAGAAATTTAATTGTTTATTGAAGTAAAAAGTGATTAATTCATAAAGTGAATAATAATATTGTTTTTATCCAAAAAAATTAGTTAGAATAAAAGAATTAAATAATTTTTTATTATATTCATCTAATAGATGGATTCTCTTTTTCATTAATTACAAATGTAAACAAAGATTACAAGCTTTTTGAATTAATTCTTATTGTGTGTCTTGATTATGCTTTTCTTTCTATTGTTATTATTTTCTTTAATTTCTTCAATAGTGAATGTATAGGTGCTTATTAACAAAAATGAAAAAATAGGCAAAAATTCTATAAAATTATTATCAAAAGAATCTATAATATATTTAATTCAAATTATTAAATATCATATTAATTATTAATATATGTGTCTAATACCAATAAAAGCAAAGGCATAAAAAGTAGCACTAAGAAAACTAGAGGAAAAAAGGATAGTGATACAAGCACTAGAGGATTAGCCTCTGCAGATGAAAAGACAAGAAAGAAAGTAGCCCGCGAAGGTGGAAAAAGTAGTAGCAAAAATAAGAAGTAATATCAGGTTTATATCTTCTATTATAATTTTTTTGTTTATATTATAGTTATTCACTATTGATAATCTTATTTAGATATTGTTAAGAATTATTCTATTTAAATAAATTTTATATAGATATATAATAATATTAATAACTCCAATACAGATTAAACAATGTATTTTTATTTTTTTCTTTATTTTATCATTTCTATAACAATTATATTGATAAAAACAAAGCACTATTACTGTTAGGCATTTGATCAAGTGGAGTTATATTATTACATGTAAAAATTGCGGTTATATTTCTGAAGAAAAGTTACCTAAAGAAAAAGCAAAAGAGATTTCCCATGCCCATATAGGCGGCGGCGACTCCCAAAGCTGTACATCAGGCGATATTAAACTAATGAAGGTAAGAACCTGAATTTCCTAGATCTATTTTTACAAATATTTATTTGTAAAAGCCATAGCCTCCTATAGATACTGGATAAGCAAGTGTAGAAGGCTATGGCAATTGCAGAGGCACTCTATGTACATTACTGATGCAGTAATTTAAGATAGTTGAAAAAGGGG
>CAWIYT010000141.1:0-34930 GCA_963840085.1 uncultured Nitrososphaerales archaeon | reverse complement strand
AGAAGTGCTAAAAAGATTAAGAAGAATAGAAGAAAAAGGAGGAGAATCAGACACGATTGGTCAAGTAAAGGGTTTGGCAGATCCAAAATATGATGATGGTTTTTATGGTCCTCGAGCGTTTATACTAGCTTTAAAAAATAGATTAAAGATAGAATGGCTAGATTTAGATGATACAAAAATAATAGAACTTAAAAACAAACTCTTCAAAATTTATGATGAAGAAAAAAAGAATAAATTGTTCTTGGAGATATATACAGAAAGAAATTTAGCCGTCTTATTAGACAACAAAAATGAAAAAATAAGGGAATTTTATCTTGAAAAAACTCCATATCCTGAATACTATGATATAAAATCTTTCAATGCTATCACAGTAGAGGATTACATTGATAAGCTATTTGCTAATGAACTTTTTTACTATCACTCTGAGATTGATAAGTATGAGTTTGAACTTTGTGATTTATTATTAGAGCATATGTATACTACATATCCTGTAATGAATAAGGAAATAAGAATGATACAAAAACAGGACTGTATAGCAATTACAAAAGATAAAAAATTTCAAGGGCTTGCATTGTCTTTCAAACAAAAGATAGATTTCTGTCATGAGAATTTTGTAAGGTTAAGTCATGTTGAGCAAATTTAAATGAAGAGGTAACAAAAATTAAAAACTTAAAGAATGAGGTGAAAAAGAAAAATCAAAGATATAAATGAAGATAGCTCTACTACTAATATCTCAACAATCAAAATCAATCCTAAATATTCTAAACTAGTAAGTCAGTTATCAAATCAAGAATATGAAATGCTAAAAGATTCTATAAAGAAAGATGATTATACTATCCAATAGTTGTCAATTCAAAAGAAGAGATATTGGATGGTCATCACAGATATAGGATATGTAGGAACTTGCAATAATCCAAATAAAAAAGTGATATGAAATATTTTGATGAACTCATTGAAGAAAAAGATTCTCAGACTATTGAAATAGCTGAAAGTATGTATTATGAACTCCATCCAAGAATCATAAGAGGAAATCAAAATTCATTATTGAAGACTTGTAGTGCCAATTATGGGTACAATCAAAAATGGAAACAAAGATTGCTAGTAGAAAATTAATCGACTCTACAATCTGAAAAATCAGTTACCTCAATTCCTAATACATACCTGCTATGATCATCAAAAACGGATATCAACCAAATTCCTTCATTTTCAATGACTTTTAGGTCAATTTGTCACAATTCATTGGGAAATTTACGCTCAAATCGTATGTAGTTTCTCTTCTTTCTGGGTTTGGTAAGAGGATGATTGTTCAATCAGCTTTTGCATAAAATCCTGTATATAGTCATACGTCCAATTTTTATTTTATATTGGTTTGCAAGAGTACCCTGTATCTTGTGTGGACAGTACTGGTATATTTCTTTCTTAACTGAATTACCTTTTGTTCTATCTTTTTATCTGTATGATGAATTGTATATGGTCTTTTAGATCTCTCTTTTAGTCCATCAAATCCTTCCTTCTTGTACCTGTTTCAGTACCTGTAGAAGCTCATTCGTGATATACCTATATGTTTACAGATATCAGTTACTTTCCATTCTCCTTCCAGTTTGCGTTTTATATACCATCTTCTTATCTTTTCTAAATTTCGTTTATACTGCATCTAGTGTAACACTCCTTACTTTTATCAAGTAAAAGATGTAACAGATGTCATGGGATAATACAATGAAGATGAATATATAATATAAAAAGAATGAACCAATCTACTTAAAAATAAGAAAATATAGATATTATATTATACAGTGTCAATAGACAGCTCTACTGAGAATAATATAGTAATACCAATCCAAGATCTAATAGAAAGATTTGCCCGCCTTGGACCTAATACAGAGTTTAATATAATCGAACAACTTTTATCACGAAAGGACGAATCATTACCTTATATTACTGCAATAGCTCAAAATGACAAATACTGGTTTCCAGATGATGGTGAATACTCATCATGGACTCCAGTATGTGCCCTACATTTGTTATCTGTTATCAGTGGACCTGAAGCAATGAATGCTTTCATCAACTCTATCAAAGAGTATTATGATGATACTGGAGACTGGATAACAAAGGATATGCCTGTGATACTGGCTAATTTTGGTATTGATGTATTTGAAAATATTAAAAATATGTTACTTGATAAAAAGGTAAATGGTTTTGTAAGAGCTGATGCTGCCAGAGCACTATTTTTGATTTCTGAAAAATATCCATATGCAAGAGAAAAGTCGGTAAACGCATTAAGAGATGCGATATCATCAGAAAATGACGAAATAGCCAGAAGCTGTTTTATGTATGAACTGGTACATTTTAAAGATCATGATTCGTTACCCTTTATCGAGTTCTATTTTAAAAATGATATGATCGATGAAGGTTTGATGACCTATGATGACGACGTATTAGAGTATTATTATGGAAGTGGTAGTGATTTATATAGTTTAGACAATACGGTAGCAAAAGATTCGCTTGATATTTTCAAAGATAGTCCTGACAATTTTTATAGAAATAGCAATACAGGAAAATATTTAACATCTACAAAAAGTAACGATCATCAACCAACAGCAAAAAGCATACTGAAAAAAGAAGTAGGAAGAAACGATCCTTGTCCTTGTGGTAGTGGTAAAAAATATAAAAAATGTTGTCTTAAAATTATTTAGATATGTAATTGCAAACTATTACTATCGCTCTTATTGACAAATGTTTCAGCCAAGCTTAAAGCTGAATAACACCTAATTAAGATGTGTTTACTTTAACCACATCTCTTCCTGATGAAAGTTGGTGTACCAGTTTACTGAGAAAGATTAGATGGGATGACTATGTAATATGTCCACGTTGCCAGTCCAATAACATAAAGAAAGATGGTCACTACAGATCATATCAGAAGTACTTTTGCAAGCAGTGTGAAAGATGGTTCAACGACAAAACAGGCACTGTATTTCATTATTCGCATACACCATTGAAGGTTTGGTTTCTGGTAATGTATCTATACTTTGTACTCTGGCCTGGATGTTCAATAAGAGAGATATCGCTTGAGGTAGTGGTACCATATCCAAGATGCTACAGATTTATCAGAACAGTTATGGAAAAAATTTCTTCTTCTTCTTACACTAAACTCGATGGTAAGGTCGAGGGTGATGAATTCTATATCAAGGCAAGATTGAAAGGAAGATCATATCATGATGAGATAATAAGATCAGTAGGAAGAAAACCTCGGAAAAGAGGGCTAAAGCCTTGGAGAGGTAGAGGTACATTTTACAAGGATCATCCAATGATTACGTGTATTCATCAGAGAAATGGAATGACATATTTTGATGTTCCTTTACTACAGTCACTTCTTTAGATATTGTCTGTACCAGAGTTGAATATGGTTCCACCATATTTACAGATGAATATAGTGCATAAGACCAATTGGAAGAACATGGATTCGTACACAGAAGTGTAATCCATTCGCAGAAAGAATATGCAAATGGTATTGTACACGTGAATAACTGTGAATGCAGAAGTAATCTCTACCAGATCTGGATAAGAAAATTCATGGGTGTAAACAAATACAATTTACAAGTATATTCCAAGACATTTCAGTTTATTCATAACAATAGAACAAAGACAAGAAAGGAAAGGTTCATGGAGATTCTTTGTACAAGTAGCTGAAACATTCAGAAATAAGAGCGATCTGGAATAATTTAGCAAATCTACGAAATAACTGCTAAAAAAGAGGAATATAGCTGTAATCTTGTCTATTGCACAAGAGATCTACTATATTAGATATTATTTCAGAATCTGATTCGCCATTTATTTTAAAATTATTATCAATGATATTCCAAAGCTCTTCTGGTAGTTCTATACTGACTGACTTTTTACTCTATTCTACAGTTATTATTATATGATGCTAGCGTTTATATCATTTTTTAATAAATATCAAGTTAGAATTGGACACTAATACAACATATTTTTAATATTGAGATTTGAACAATTTATCATTACTGAATTAAATATTTAGACAATTTCTTTTAATCCTATTTCTTTAAGATATTCATAAGTTTTGTCATAAAATGATGGTTTTCTTGTATAATCATTTTTATCTCCATTTGGAATGAAAATTATAAAACCTTGTCGGGCTCGAGTTAAAAGTACACGATAGGTATTTTTTAAATATAATCTATTATCTATATCGTGAATTTTTTGCCAGTTTTTACCTTTAAACCTAAAGTAATCCCAATCTTGATTTGAAAATCTAAAATCTGCATCCCATGCTACACATG
Organism: uncultured Nitrososphaerales archaeon; assembly: GCA_963840085.1. Lineage (GTDB taxonomy): Archaea > Thermoproteota > Nitrososphaeria > Nitrososphaerales > Nitrososphaeraceae > TH1177. The sequence continues at coordinate 30,632 of CAWIYT010000141.1, read as the reverse complement.
TCCAATCTAGTTCTAAACCTTGGATATCAAATTCGGTTGCTACATATTCAAGAAAATAAGAAGAACGAATATCATCTTTTGGATTCAAGAACCAATTCTTTGGATCTATTTTTAGTTCTACAAATATTCCATATGGTTTAAGTCTTTGGGCTTTTGAACTTGCAACAATACCATATCTTTCATTTGATCTTGCCTTTTGTTTTAACCAATCTTTGGCAATTTCAATATTTCTGGTAATATTGATTGGATATTTTTTATTCAATTTTTAACAGTAATTTAGAAGCTGTATTTATATCACAATCTAATACAGCCTTGACAAATTTTGCAACATATTCACTTCTAAAGGATTGAATAGATGTTTTTAAATGTAAATCTGAAACAGACTCATAATTTATTCCATTGAATAAATTTTGTAAATCAAGTCCTCTTGTATATTCAGTATCAGAGATTTCATTAGAAACATAAACTTGCCAATGATTAAATTGTTTTTTTATTGCTGAAAACCATTCTAATAATCCTGCTTCTCCAGTGTTAATTTCTTGACCACCACCAATCAAACAGACAATTACACACCAGTCTTTTTGTCTATCCATTACACTTATTAAAAATTCTGGTTCAGATTGTATAAAATTTTCAATTCCTTTTTTTCGTTGCATAAACGAAGATGTTTGTTTTTGATTCCATGCTCTTTGAGCTTCATCAAATACAACCACTTTTTCAATAGGTGGAATATTATTCTCTAATGCTTCATCTCTAAAATGGTGGATATTTTGTATAAATGCTTTTGATTCTCTTAGAGCATCAATTTTTTTAATTTCATTTAAAGAATTTTCAACTTTATTTCTAGCAAGTGCCTCTTGTAAGACTTCTACTAAAGGTCCATTGCCAGAGAGAAAAACTGCATGCTCTTCTTCTGAAAATCTATGTCGTTCATTTGCTAAATTCAAACCTGCTAGTGTTTTACCAGCTCCTGGAACTCCAGTTACGAAACAGATTGATTTTAATTTGTTTTTTTTAGATTTTTCTATTATTTGATTTATAGCATCAGCAGTTTTTGTCAGATTTTCTGCTGCAGAATCAGATCTTGAAATTTCTCTTACATTGTGTCCTTGATACAATGCTTGAGCAGCTTCTATTATGGTTGGTGTTGGTTTGTAAACAGAATTTTCCCATTTTGTGGGATCTAAATAACTTTCTCCAAATTTGTTAGCAAGTAATTTGAATTGTTTTATCAATATTATTTTTATTACATTTTAGTGGTTTAAAGACTCCATCATGATATTGTTCAAAGGTATTATTGAAATCAATTGCATTAGTAGCTACAAGTATTGGAATAATCTTGGCATTATAACTTGCCTCATGAAAATACTTTAGATCTAGAGCATAATCAAAACATTGGTTGATATCAGAATTTTTATATCGATTTTCATTTAATTTAAATTCGATAACAAAGATTAGTCCATTTAAAATTAAAATGACATCAGCTCTTTTTCCCATTCTTGGAATAGAGTATTCAAATATTATATGTGCAGAAGTTAAATCTTTTAATTCTTCTTTAAGAATTTCAATTTCTTTAATCCAAACATTGCGTTGTTGTTCTTTTAATTCAAATTGATGGTTTTCTGTTAATTTACCTAAAATCAATTTATTTGGAGCTTTTAGAAATTGTATAATATCATCAGAATAATAAGATCTAGGCAATAGATCAAATATGCAATAAATATATATATCAAATTTTTGCGAAATTTATAACTATTTCCTTTTTTTCTATCTCAATTCTTTATAATCAGTAGAATTATACATAAAAAAATGTGAATATTGTATCAACTCTTATTATATTTTACCAGTAATTTTTTAAGAGGATGACAGAATAAGCAAGATACCATCAAGTACAACCTTTTGAATAATTATTTCTTATTAGTTTATGATATTAAAAATATATTTTCAAATAATTAAAACGTAACCAAATAGTTATGTTAGTAAATGGCAATTTTCATTCTAAAGCAAGGAAAACTTTAAGATAAATGAGATTTCTTTTACTTTAGAAAAAGGTATTAAAAAAATTGTTGAAAATAATATATAATCTTTATTTTTTTATTCTTCTCTATAATGAAAATATGAATAAATCGTTAAGGAAAAACGACATAGATTGGTCTCAATCAAGAATTATTTTTGTTTCTTTTTGTTCAATTGAGTAAAAGATAATAAAAACAAGAAGCCATATTTCTGTCTATTTGTGGAATAAGTAAACCTTATAACTTTTTTTTATAGGTCATTTTTGTGGAGTCTTTTGAATGTAAAGGAAAATGGAACTTGCATAATTCAAATGAAAATCATATTGAAGGAATTTTAAAATTCGATCCGATTAATGGAGGTAATCTATTTCTAAAAAAATCAATAGAAACTAAATATGATATAATTGATGGTCAAGGGGACGATGGAACAGTATATACACTTATTGGATGTTTTTATAGAGGTGCAAAAGTAATAATAAAAGATAACAAAACAATAAAAAATCATCATTATTATATTGATAGAATAATTAAAGGCCAAAAATTTAATGATATTGATAAGATTAAATTTAGCCTCTTTCGAGTTAGTTTTTTACACCTTCCAGAATGGTTAGGAATGTTTGATACCCATTTGATAGAAGATCAACCTATTAATTCATCTATTACTTCAAGTTATCTGACTATACTTTTAGGTTAGTTTTAGATTCAATTATAACAAATAGAAACTTAAATATTGATACAAATATTGAAACAAAAAAAGGTACATGGATTTTAATAGAATCTCCAGAAACAAAATCTCTTAAAGAGATTATATCAATAATAGAAAAAATTCAGGAATTTTTAACCTTTTCTACGTCACACTACAATATTCCATTAGCTGTAAAGGCCAGAATTAAAAAGGAAAATCTTGATTTAGATGTTCAAATATATTATAAGCTGGGATATTGGGATTCTTCCTATTTTACACCAACAAATCATATAATGTTATTGACGTGTAAGGACATTCTTGAAAGTTTTGAAAATTTAGAATCCTTTTTCAGAAATTGGATAAAAACTGAAGATGAGCTTCATCATATTATTGTTGATTCATATATTATGAGTTTAGTAAATCAATATATTTCAGAAGATTTAAGATTTTTAAATTTGGTAAGAGCACTGGAATCCTTCCATAGAATACGCTTTCCTAATAATCTTCAGAGAACTCCAGAGAACCATATGAAAAGATCAGAATACATTCTTGAAAGAATAGATGATAAAAAAATACAAAATTGGTTAAGAGGACAACTCAAACGAAGTAATAATCGTAATTTAGAAGGAAGACTAAATAAATTAACAAGAAATGACAAATTAATGAAATCAAAATTATATCAAGCTAATAAAACCCTCAAATTTTTGACTACAACAATTCAAGGTAGACGAAATTATTTAGCTCATTTGGACCAAACTAATAAGTACAAGAATTTAGATAGAAAGGATATTGCAATTATTAATGAGATAATGAAAAAAATGTTGGAAATTTTACTTTTACGTGATTTACATATGGAGGAAAAAATAATTGAAAAGGTTATTTCAAGAAATTTACAAGCAAAGCCAATTTTCTATTCAATTGAAAAATATAAAGAAAAGTTGGATAGATTCTTAGAAAGACTTTCTAAGATTTGGCCAGAAGATAAAATTGATGATAAAAGTATTTAGCTAAAAATTAATTAAATATAAAAAATTCATATTTAATAGCTACAATTTTATATTTAATATCAGTGACTCAATATTATCATCTTTATTACCATATATTAGACCCTTATTTTAGTACACTATCGGTATTAATCCACATATATTAGCAACTTCTAGAATTCATCTATGTCCTATGAATGATTATATAATTAATGATTCTCTCTATATTGATCTTATTATAGTTATTTTTAAAAAATCAACTATTACAACTTTATATTCAAAAAATATTTAGGAATCGTTAGTATGTCAGATATAATTATATTTAGTATTTCTAAATATTGAATAGATTTAAAGCAAAAACCAATGTATTATTTTTACCTGTTATATTCATCACTGGAACATTTGCCTCAATCTTTTCATCATCATCTTTTATGACAGAAGTACATGCTCTATCAGACTATGGACTAAAGGACAATTACAATTCAAAATATTTATCATATAAAAAAGACAATATAAAATGTAACAATTTCAATCTCAATGTCAATGGTGGTGGATTGAATGTTAATGGAATTCCTGAATCTTTCGGTAATCTACTAGCATCTCAGGTACAAGCAGAAGAATCACAAACAGAAGCAGGAGGTACAGATATAGGCACTAATACATTTGGCAACGGTGAAAAAAGATTTGGTTCCGATGACAAGAAAGATTTTGCATTTGTATGTATAAATAATAACAATAATGAACAAGCTGCTGAAGATGGTGATTCTATAACTCCTCCACCACCTTCACCAATATCTTTTTTGGATCTGGCAGTAGCTAACTATGGTGTCCCCAGTGGTGTTTCCATCCTCTTAGGAACCGGTACAGGCTCGTTTGGTACAGCAACCAGCTTTGAAGCAGGAGCATCAATACGCTCTGTTGCTGTAGGAGATTTTAATGATGACAAAGTTTTGGATCTAGTAGTAACAAATTATTTTTCTGATAACGTTTCCATCCTCTTAGGAACTGGTACAGGCTCGTTTGGTACAGCAACCAGCTTTAGTGTAGGCGATGGACCGTGGTCTATTGTAGTAGGAGACTTTAACAATGATGGAGAATTAGATCTGGTAACAGCTAACGAAAATTCCGATAACATCTCAATCCTCTTAGGAACTGGTACAGGCTCGTTTGGTACAGCAACCAGCTTTGGAATTGGATCAGGAGATGGACCATTCTCAGTTGTTGTAGGTGATTTTAACGGTAATGGAGACTTAGATCTGGCAGTAGCTAACGCTGGTTCTAATAACGTTTCGATCCTCTTAGGAAAAGGTGATGGTACATTTGAGCCAGCAACCAATTTTGCAGCAGGGGGAGGACCAGTCTCTGTTGCTGTAGGCAATTTCAATTAGAAATACAACCTTCTTTATTTTTTTAATTCATACAATACAAAATTTTTACTGACTCCGATGCCAAGAATTTGACAATTGACATATATTCAAAATTGCATTTATAATTATTGGTTATATTTACAATAACATTAATGGTAACTTTTATTTCTATAATCTTTAAAAGCTTCCTAGATTTTAATTTTTCTGAAACCTTATGGATTAACTCAATCAATAATGTTTACGATAATTTTTCGTTTGACTATTTATGATTGTAAAATATTTTTACTATTTAACTCCAACCATTTAATTTCATCCTCATAACTTGGAACAAATTTATGTAACAGATTCCAAAAGTTATGAGAATGTCCTTCTACCTTGAGATGACATAATTCATGTATTATTATATAATCAATAATTTTTTCAGGTGCTTTTATCAAATTCATATTTAAAACTATTTTTTTACTTTTTGTTACACTGCCCCATCTATTTTTCAATTTCTTTATTTGCCAATCTTTAGGATTAACTTCAACAACTTTACTAAATTCATTTATTTTTTCTTTGAAAACAATTTGAGCTTGTTCATAAAGCCAGTTTTCATATAATTCTTTAATCTTATTTTTGATATATTCATCATTTGTATCTTGATAGTTTTCTACTTCTTTTAGATAAAATACTAATTTATTATCATTTAATTCTTCTACTTTTTTATTATTAGTAAGTGAAGAAGTATTACTATTACTATCATCAGTATTAGTATGAAGATTTCTTAATTCTATTATGTAACTATTACCCAAATACGGAAGTATAGATGATGGTAAATAGCTAAGCTCCTTAATTTCATATTTACTTTTTCTATATTCATCCTGCTTTTTTAATATCCACTGTATTTTTTTTGAATTATTTCTTTTATTTCTGCTAATGGTTTATCAAATGGAACTCGTAGAGTAATTTCATTTTCATTCTCAATTATTAGTTCAGAAGTCTTTCGCCTTTTACTTCTCACAAGGTTAAAAGGAATTTTATCATCCCCATGATCAAATATCTCTATGGTAGTTATTACAATAGACTTGGTAGAATATTTTTTAATAGGTTTATTATATTTTGATGATGATAATGAACATAGTGAATCGTTTCCATTAGCATTATTTTTCATAGGTTTTCTTTTGCTAAATCAACTATCTTTTCTGTAATTTCATTAATTTCATCTTCTATTTCTATTAATTTTTTATTATTTGTTTCCTGTAAATCATCATAAATAATTCTACTAATTATTTTTTGAGAGTCTCTTTTGGTTTTCCATCCTATGATCTCCGTTTCTGACTTTATGTCTTCATAAATCTTTTTTGTAATTTTTTTACTAAATCTTTAATCTCTTGTTATTTTTAAAAGTAGTTCATAAATAGCATGTTCGAATTCATTTGTAAATCCTAATCTCTTTCTCTCTTTGTCTACTTCAAATAAGTCTTCTAAAATCTCCTTGTATTTGTTAAAGTATTTTGCACTCTCTCTCCTTTTTCTTTCCTCTTCCTCAATTAATCTCTCTAATCTTTCTTTTATGTTTAGTTTTTTAGATTTATTTAAAAAATCAATAAAATTAGTAAATTGTTTTATTCCTTCTTCCATAAAGCTCAAAAAGGCATTATGAAGCTCTTTATTTCTGAAATGTTTTAGATGCGACAAATGATAGTTACATGACTCTGTATTTTAAAAAAATTATGTTTATCATCAAATTTAGAATCACAAAATTCACTACTAAGATGATATGGTAACAATATCGCTTTCATATCTTTTTTATTAACATGTCATATATAATATAGATAATTAAAAAACATGAGAAAACAATCAGTACTTTGTCTTTATTACTAATGGAAATCAATTCAACATGATAAAAGTGAGAGTATTAAATAGCAGTCTCTATAGAATATTTGGTGAAACATCCAAACTCAAACAACGCTAGGAGAGACAGGAATAATTTCTCAATCCACACCTTCCAAAGATCTACAGAGTTGGAGGGCAGTAATATTTCAACAAGACGGAGACGGCTCTACTGATTTTATAATCGCATTCCCTGTCTGCTTTAACAACCCATAATTTTTTATTCTTTATAATAAATACAATATTTAGAAGAGATACATCTTTAATATTCTATAACTAAAAATATTTTACTAATTGATAACAAAATAAGAATTGTATTGAAATTTCTTTATGATTTCACTGAACCCGATGGAAATTAACCTATTATTCTACAATTATCTTATTATAAAATAAGTTTCTATCAATAAAAGCTAAATACAAGAAGTATTAGCATAATTTCAGACTCAATTTTCTCAATTATAATGACTAACAATAATCTAATATTGTTTTTTGTTTATATTCATCATCTTTGCCATTACTACTTCTTTTTTCTATTGATACCAAATTAGATACCTTTAATCCTACTTTTCTTATGGGTAACATTTTTTTGGTGATATCAATTGGTTTTGGATTGACAGTAGTTGATGAATATGATGAGGGCCTATCTTCCAAAGTAAATCTATTCAAAAGTTCCTCTATCATAACTTCAATACTTTTTGGTTCACTTTGATAAGTATTAAAAGATTTTTCTCTAGTTTCAATACTAAAATCAGTTTTCATTAGCTTTATTCCAACTGTTCTAAAATGATATTTGTTTTTCTTTATTCTTTCGTAAAGCTCATCAATCAATTCATACAGTGATTTTTTTATTATTTCTTTATCATTTGTAGCAATATCTAAAGTAGTTTCATTACTTAAGGATATGTGATTTTCTCGTGGAAGTACCGGTTCATTGTCTTTTCCATTTGCAACTTGCCACATCCACGTTCCTATCTTTTTTCCAAATCTTTCTATGAGTATTTGAACATCTGTATTTGCTAACTCACCTATAGTTCTGATATTCATTTTTTCTTTTAGAATTTTTTGTGTTTTGATTCCGATTCCTGAAATTCTTTCAACTTCTAGTGGATGCAGAAAATTGCTTATTTCCTCAAATGGTACAATAGTTAGACCATCTGGTTTTTGATAATCAGATGCAATTTTTGCAATAGATTTTGTTGTTGCTACACCTATTGATGTTAACAATCCACCACATTTTTCTTTTATAGATTTTTTAATGTCTTGAGCATATTCTTCTACTACTATTACACTATTTGTATCAGAATAAGAGGAAATAGAAGAAATTTTATTTGTACAATCCAAATATGCTTCATCTATACTTGCTTGCTCAAAAGTATCAGCATAACCTTCTAATATTTCCATAACTTGATTTGATATCTTTTCATAAAATTTTTTATCTACTGCATGTAATATTAAATTAGGACATAATTCTAATGCTTTGTACAATGGCATTGCTGATTTTATCCCAAATTTTTTAGCCTCATATGAACATGTTGTTACTGCACCTTTTGTAATATTGTTATTATTGTCCTGAGGTGTCATTATAACTGCATGTGGTTTTCCTTTTAATGATGGATCTTTAATTTCTTCACAAGATGAGTAAAAAGAATTAATATCGACGTGGAAAATTACTTTTCCTCTCCATTGATTTTTATTATTAACCATGTCGATAGTCTTGCTTTTATTCAAATGATTGGTATTAGATTAGAATTAAACTTTTATTTATGCTTATAAAAAATTGTTAAGCAATATCTGCCTTGCAAAGGTAATCCTCGTACATAGCCTATTCATCTAGGCATTGTAATCATTAGGCTATGGCATTTTAACAATTAAATCAATCAATTGATTGTTTTTCGTAAACATTGAATATCAGAGTTGAAAGTTAAATTTCTTATTATATGAAAATGAAAGAATTAATTATCTTATCCTATTATAAATAACATCAAGAATATTTCTACTATAATTTTTCTTATCCTTTTTTTGGACAATAGATTAAAATAAGTAAATCGTCTATGTAATTTTGATGAAATACCGAAGCAGAACAGAAATAGTATCAATGATACTAGAGACAGCTAATGGAGGAGCAACCAAGACAAAAATTATGTATAATGCTTTTCTTAGCTATAACCAATTAAAGGAATACCTTTCTATTTTGATAGAAAACAATCTAATAGAATATCTTGATGCGACTCACAAATTCAAGACTACAGAAAAAGGATTAAATTTACTAAAAATACATAACGAAATGACAGAATTATTATATACTACACTCAAAAACGATTAGTTAATTTTTTTTTTTCGTTATACTAAAACATCTATATGTGAATTGGAAAAATTTTCGTATCGTTTTTCTTATTATAATATACTAAATTTGAAACTAATTGTTATATATAAAATATTATATCCATAATTTAAATAGATTTACTAATGAGGAAAAGTGGTCATAAAGTTATTGTAGTAGCAACAATAACAATATTAGCCATAATATTATTTCTTCTTCCATCTAATGTCTTTGCAGAGAATGGAGTCATTCAAATACAAATACAAGGAGCAGGAATAGGAGATAATTTGAAAATATCAGCTTATACTTTCCAAAATTCTTGGGAATGGAATGACACTTTTACTATAGGTGATAACCTTGTTAAACAAGTAAATGGAGTTTCCAATGGAGATATACTTAATGTATGTGTAATAAACCTTAAAGATGAAAGAGAAGGTTGCTCTTCTGGTACTTTTAACAGCAATGGTATTATAAAGATAAATATAGATTTAGAGTAATTAGTTACTATCAAAATATTATTTTATTTTTAATTTTGTACTAATGGCTTAGTTTAACAATTTATGACTTTTTTAAGAATATTGTATTATATAAGAAAAAAGATAAATCTAAAATATTATATCTTCTTTATTACCATAGCATAGACTCTTATTTTTGTACCGCTATCGATATTACTCCCACTTGGCCCATAATACCTAATAATTTTACTTGTTATTGTTGTAATTATAAATATATTACCTTAGATTAAACAAATAAATTAATAGATTATATATATAAACAAATATGACTATACACTAGTCATTAATACATAAGGTTATATACCTGAGTAACGTATATATATACATGTCAACAAAAGAAGTAAAAATAAATGAAAATATAGCTGTAAATAAATCAGAATTTAATGAAAAATATACAACTAAATTTAATAAAGACTACAATAATTTCAATCAAAGAACAACTAACACCTTAAATCAACAACAAGACGCAATAAACAAGACACTAGACAACTCCTTACATAATGTAAAAAGAATTACTGATGAAGCTAGAAGAGAAATTCCACAATATACACAACGTATTGCTGAATATCAAGAAAAAACTATTCAAACTGTAAAAGATATTGCTTCTGACTTTATTGAAGCACAAAAACAAGTAGTAATCTCTTTTAAATCACAACAAATACATAGAAGTGGAGTATGGGACTTGTATAATCCACAAAGAATCGCAGAAAATTACGCAGTAATGGTAAATAACTTTACAAGTTACCTGTTAAATACAAGCAGTCTAATAAACAATGCTCTAGAATCGAATATGAGAGTATACAATACAGCACTTGAACAAACACGTGATAATGTAAAGGCTTGCGCAAAAACAAACACCAATTACATACAAGCAGTAAAAGAACAATCAGTTAATAGCCAGGATAGGGTAAGATGAATAGATACGCTAAAATTTCCTCTAATGGTCACTATTCTGAAAGATTTAAAGAACTAGAACTAGCCATACATACCTTAAGTAATAATCAAAGTCTTGGTATAAGCTATATCATAAACAAAGGAAATCACAACAAAAAATTTATTCTGTCAATAGTAAAATTTCTAAAAGAGATTGGTTGGTTAGTGCGAGATAAAAATGGGAAAAACATACATCGTTACACAACAAATACAACTAGAAGTGTCACGCCCGGATGACACCACGGCTGCGGCAAAGAACAAGTATTACCTAAATACATTGTAGAAGCAAACCAAATATAGTCGAAGAAAAATTTTTCTTAAACATCCAATAATGTTGGATGATGATAAGCCTGAAGTAATAGAGCTGTTTATACAAGTACTAAAACAAATAACTATAAAGCGTTATATTTTGTAGACCACGATTAGTATTAGAACATCTAAGACTTACTAGTCTTAACCTATCCTTTCACATTATATTAATATAAGTAAATATAAGTGTATAATAATATGAAATATAGAAGTAGAACAGAAATAGTGGGTAATATACTCGACTCAGCTAATGGAGGAGCAACCAAGACAAAAATTATGTATAAAGCTTTTCTGAGTTATAACCAATTAAAGGAATATCTATCTGTTTTGATAGAAAATAATCTAATAGAATATCTTGATGGAACTCAAACATTCAAAACAACAGGAAAAGGATTGTACTTTCTTAAAATGCATAGTGAAATTGGAGAATTATTACATGCTATAATCAAAAAGGACGAATTAATTTAATATTTTTTGATAAACTAAAAAACATACAATATTAATTTTATAGTGACTCATATCTATTTTAAAAATATTGAAAAGTAAATCTTAATAATATCTTCTTTATTACTATAACTTAGACTCTTATTTTAGCACCGCTATCGGTATTAATCAAAATATCAGTTGATTTATTCTAAATAAAGAATTAATTGGATACTCTCTTAAACTATATTATCTATAATTTATTAGAGATATGGAATCATTACGTCTAAAAGATAAGCATTCTATTGTCCAAGAAGAGAATAAAAAAGACAATAAGAAAAAGAATCTTGAAGTAACTCCTATTATAATTTCACCAAAAAAATCAAAAGAGTCAAGAATGACAATCAGAGCCCATAAAGTTCATCAAGAAGGAGATTCAATTACTTCTAAGATAGGTCATTTATTTGGGTCAGTTAAAGAAAAGACAACAGATTATGTACAAAAGGTACAGATAAAACACCAAGATATTAACTCCTTTGCAACAACAAAAGTACAGGGAGAAACTATTATAGAACAAGAAGGACAACAGCAATTTGTTATTCCTATAATCGAAGAAAGATACAGTCTTTCTAAAAAGATTTTGTCAGAAGATGTTAAAATAGAAAAAAGATGGGTAATAAATGATGAAAAAATACATGTACCAATAGCATATGAAAAAATATTTGTAGATGATAAAGAGCTTGATTCATATTCAAAAGAAGATATTTTGAATCAAATTAAGGATAAAATTATAAATTTTCAATATATTGGGGGAAGTGATGAAGATAAAAATAAGATTGAGCAAGAAAAAAAAGAAGATATAAAACGACAACAAACCGAAAAAGATAGACGACAAGTAAGAGTAAAAGAGGATGACATTCCATTATTCGATGAAGAAACATCAAATTTTACCAGTTCTTCAAGTAATAATGAAATACTAAATGATAAAACACAAAAAGTTATCCCACTTTATGCTGAACAACTTATAATTACAAAAAAAAAGATAAAAATAGGAGAAATCTTAATCAGGAAAAATAAGGTAATAGAAGATAAAAAAGTCAATGTAGATATAGTAAAAGAAAGAGTAACAATAGAATATCCTAATGGCAAAAAAGAAAGATTAACAGAAAAATAGATATTTTTTATAAATACGGTATCTTATTTTCTAGATATTGTTTTACGAAGTATGTATCGCAATAACAATGAGACAGACAGATAAAAAATCAAACTATTAACATTGTTCACCGATTTTTAAATATATTATAATTAAATTTACCGCTATGGTAAACGTAAAAGAAGAAAACAAAAAACAAAGTAATAATATAAAAGAAGAAACAAACGAATTCTTAAATAATCAACGACAACAATTAAGAAATACAACAACATCCACTATTTCAGAAACAACCAATAAGTTCAATGATAATATCAATGAATATCAAAAGACAAACAAAGCGATTCTTGAAAAAAGCATAGATACCTCAAACAAATATCAAAAAGAGACAATTAACACAATCCAATCAATCTCCAACAATTATGTAGAATTACAAAATAATATTCTTGATACTTATCAATCAGCATTTTCGAAATTTATCAATGATACTACTAAATCTTATTGGAATAATTATAGAGTTCCACAACGATATTCTGAGGCATACAATAAAAATAATCAAAATGTTATAGACAATACCATAAATGCTACAAGAAAAAGTCATGAATTTGTATTGGCATCTACAGAAACTTTTAATAAATCGATAGAAATTGTACAAAAATACTATAATGATTCAGTTCAAAACTACTTTAACTTTGTAAACAATATTGGAAAATCTTATTCCAACCAATAAAATTTTTCTTCTTCTAATAATTTAATAATCATCTAATATCCATTCTTTTCCTTTCTCTTTAGCAGTAAATTTGCTTTTTGTCATCATGGGAAAGAGATTTTGATATACTTTCATTTACAATACTAATTAATTTATATATCGATATAGGTTTCTTTAGAATGTTAAATTTACAATTACATTCCAGGTCATCAAAGGTGCTCATTATAATTACATTCATTTTAGGATTTATTTCTAACAATTTCGTAGCCAAAAATAATCCATTCATTTGTGACATTCTATGGTCGGTAATTAGTAATGAGTATTTACTCAAATTTTCCTTGATGTGCTCATATGCTAATACTGGTTCAGTAAAAGAACAAACATCATAGCCATTCATTTTTAATGCCTCACTGAATAAGTTTACTAGGTAAGCATCATCGCCAACTATAGCTATTGACTTAAATTTTTTCATTTTGCCATGAACTTTTAATTGGTTGTTTGCTTCTTTAAGTTGCTCATACAATTCTGCTTGTATCCAAAGACTTTCAAATATAGAAGCATATGATAAAGCAATATACTTACTATTGGAGTATGCAGCCAATCCTGATGCATCATAAGAATTATCCTTTGTATCGTCTTTTGTTTCGATAATTAGAGATTCTTTTCTATCAACAACTACAATTCCAATGCTAGTATCCAAACTCATTTCAATTGCCCTGATATTTATCTCAGGGAATACCAACATTACTTCATTTACTATCTCTCTAATTTGCTCCTCGTCAGCATGAATTAATACTCGAACTTTTATATCATTTTCCACTACTTCTTTAAATAGATGCATTATACCCATACGTACTTGACGTCGAAACGCATGAACTGAGGGAAATATTCTTAGTACTTCTTGTTCTGCTGATTTTATTAGGTCATACGCTAGCTTTATTGATTCTCTAGGATTCTGAATAATCTCAATGTTAGACAATTAATTTCTCTTCTTCCTCTTCTTGTATTCTTCATTTAATGACTAATTTACTCATTAGTTTGGGGAATAATTCTTTTAGTATCTCTCTTCTCGATAATTTCATCATTTTGCAATACTGAGGAATTCTCTTCTCATGCATCGAACATATTCTAATCTAAAATTATTAAGCTTTTTGATTCTCTTTTTTTCAATCATTCTATTTTTCCTTTTCTTAAATTTGGTATTTCCAAGGAAATTTTTTACTAAAAAAAATTTTTAGGCGCCGAAAAAAATATAATTTTTTATCGATAGATGCTATTTTTTTAAATATCCGTATATTATATCTGAGTAAAATTGATAAAAAATCTTTTATAATTTTAATTAAATTGAGTATATTATATGAGAACTTTACGATTGTTAAATCTTCATTGTAATAAAACTGATGTCAATAATACTAAACTAAATAAGACTTTTCTTACGGTTGATAACGGTAGGTTTCATATATTTGGACCAGAATCAATGATGAATGGAAGTGATTGGAAGGTAAATGCAGATATTCAATTCAATAAACAAGCTATAATAAGTTTCTTTGACGAAGATTTGTTAAGGAATCTAAGTACTACCAAACACTTTAGGAACCACATTGTTGAGGAAAATGAGATTCATGATGTACCAAAAAAAGTTAAGTTTGCTACTAATAATACAAATTATGTATTGAGTTATGAAATAATATAGACATATATCTAAAATATAAGCAAGGCAATTAATGGTAGCGACATAATAACAATGACTAAAAAAATTTTATTAATAGATGATGAACCAGATGTCACTTATACAATAAACAAAATTTTAGAAGACAATGGATTTAAAGTGGATAGTTTCAATGACCCTATTTTAGCATTGAATTATTACAGGGTTAATTTTTATGATTTAGTAATTCTTGATATAAAGATGCCAAAAATGGATGGCTTCCAATTATATACTAAAATAAGAGAAAAAGACCCTAAAGTAAAAATATGTTTTTTAACTGTAATTGCAACGTTCAATGAAAATTTTAGAAAGATACGATTGACATTAGGTAAAACAATCAATGAAGACTACTTTATTCAAAAGCCAATCAAAAATGAAGAGCTAGTCAAAAAATTAACTTCTATAATGAATATCTAAAACAAATATCTATAGATAACATCTATGTTATCGTTATGTTAAAGTAAATATTATATTATCTTCTTTATTACCATATATTAGACTCTTATTTTTGCACCTCTATCGGTGTTACATTTAATAGTGCTATATAATCATTTAATAAAGACTCTCATTAATTATAAAATTCTATTGATTGACCATTGTAGTAACCTTTTTGATTAAATATCATGTCATAAATCTTTTTTGCAACTTTTTCAGGTTTCATCAAATTTCTAGTGGATGGATTGTATCCAGATTTAACAATATCTTCTATCATCTTTGTATCTACTCCACCAGGACATATTGCCATAACTTTAATATTAAAATCATCAACTTCTTTAGCTATACTTTCAGTCAAACCTATTATGCCAAACTTGCTTGCACAATATGAAGATAAGTTTGGAAAACCTGACTTCCCCGCACCAGAACTAACATTGACAATGATACCTCCTGATTTATTTTCAATCATATAAGGAAGAACTTCTTTGGTAAATAGAAAAACACCTTTTAAATTAGTATCTATAGTTCTATCCCACTCTTCTTCAGTCGTTTGCAATAAACTTTTAAAATATACTATTCCTGCATTATTAACAAGAATATCAATCTTTCCAAATCTTTTTATTGATACATCAACAAGGAACTTTATATCAGAATATTTGCTAACATCACACTTTAAGCCTAAAATATTTTCTTTTTTAGAAGGAAAGTTAAGAGAAATTTCCTGTATGACATTATCTACACTTTCTTGACTTCTGGAAGATATAATTACATTTAGTCCATTTTTCAATAACAGTAATGCAGTTTCTTTACCTATACCTCTTGTACTACCTGTTATAAGTGCAGTTCTTTGGACTTGTTTCTCTAAATTCATAATTAGTTGTCTGTATTATCTTTAATCAAACATTTTTAAAATTATTTGTTTTATAAAGTATAATGTTAATGCTTTATACACATTATTATAATAAAATCTACATACAAGATAGTAGTATCTCTATAGTAGACTCTTATTTTTGCACCGCTATCGGTATTTAACCTTTCTGCACATATTTATAAAAATACTCAAAAAAAAGATAATATTAGGAGATAGTATTTTCTAACTTTTGTCCTAATAAAATACCAGAATAAGCAAAATCATTTTTCATTATAGCCTCAACGTACTTTGAAAATACTGACTTGTCAATACATGAACCATGCATAGGATATACTATGTTTGGAGATAATGTCTCAAGTCTTTTAGTCATATTTCTGACTGGTTTCTCACTTGCAAATATTCCAGTACTTTTGTAAAGATTAATCATTGATTCTGATATATCTTCTGATATGACAGACTTATTCTTTCCTGGTTGAATAAATAAATCCGATGTAAATAATGATTTTGTAGTTTCTTCAAATATCATCATACTATCCCAATGATGGACATGCGGAGTCATGACAAATTTGAATTGCATTTTGCCAGTCTTTAGAATATCATTATTCCATACCGATTTATGGTCTACAGGAACGTTATACCACCCCATCATATTTAGTTTTGAACTTAAATCGCTGCATACTAATTTTGCATCAGCAGATTCTAAAAATGCCATTCCTCCCCATTCATCACTTTCAAAATGCAAAAAGGATACATATGCTAATTTGTGTAAAGGAATTATTTCTTTGATTTTTTCTTCTATTTTTTTATACATTCCTATTGGACCAGTATGAATTAACATAGGTTTTTCATCATTGATTAAAAATTGGTTAAATGTTATTCCAAACTCATTTGAAAATCCAGATATTCTATAGATTCCATCAGTAATTTCTGAAATATTAACATCAATATCTTTTATGGCATAATCAGTTTTGCTGATTTCTCTCATCAATAAAATGAATGAATGTAAATAATATATTTTTCATGGACTTATTTCTTTAAAGTAGGAAAAAGTCTAATCTTCAGCTTGACTCTTTCTTATTTGCAAAGTTCAATTTACTGATTTAAGAACCTGATTTACTAATAAATAGAAATTTCCATAGTCTTTTAATTTCTTTGAATAAGTTACTAAAAGTTAAATACAAGACAGTAGCAGTAGAATTCTTCTATTAAAATGTAAAATCAATTAATAGTAATTTTAATTTTTTCTGAAAAATAAAAAATTATTACAAAAAATTACATCTATTACTTTATTCAGAAAAATAATCTAAACAATGTTCGAGAAGAAATTAGGGGGTTTTTATATTAAACAAATGTAGGCTGCTCTGCTGCTGATTATGTAAGAGAAGAAGATGTTTTTTTCTTATTCTTCTACTACTATTTTTATATTTCTGCCAAGGTTAAAAATCAAAGAAATGAATCCAAAAGAAGTAGAAAAATGTTACAAGTGTAGAAACTGGATTGGCTTTCTTGAAAATGCTGTCTGTGTCGAAACAGGTCGTATGGGTCAAGAGTGGCAAACAGGTTATGGATTTATTACAAATCCTTTAGAAAAAAAATTTTATCATGAATCATGTTTTAATAATATAAATAAAAACGAATCAGATACATTAGAAGAAAAAGAAAATTATTGCTAATAATAACGAATTAATACTTTAACTAAAATAAATATTAGATTTTGTTTCTTTTTTTGATTATCCTTCTCTACAACAACTGAACCTGATGCTTTTTAATAGATTTGGATTTTTTTCACCATGGTTCTTTTCCCGTTGCTCGTACTGATTCATTAAATTTCCTCGCTAATTTTCCAGCATTAAATATTTGCCATATCCACAGAACAAAATATGCAATACCTATGACAAATGGTAAAATAATTAAAGACATCTGGCTTGAGTCCATCATAATCATTGGTCCCATTATTCCCATCATTGGTCCCATTTCCATCATTGGTCCCATTATTCTCATCATTATCGTAATAACAAGCAAAGCACCAATGATGATACCAGCAATTAGTATTCCAATTCCTTTTCCAATCTTTCCAACATATATATGACCTACACCCTGTAAACCAAATATTCCTCCAATAAATGCTATGAGTGCTGCTGTTCCTGGACTTTTGTATGGTAGTTGGTCTACAATTGATGTTTTAGGTGTTGTATATGCTGTTTGAAGAAGGTCAATTCCACACTTAGGACATTTTTTAATTTCTTCATAATTTAAATTTTTTAATGTCTCACCACAATTACTACAGAATTTTGGTCTAATACTAGTCATTCATATACAATAAAATCACAGACTAATAAAAAGAAACATCATAAGAAAGAAATGAAATTTCGTATTTCTTATGAAATAATTATTTATCTAATAATGCTACTATAATATATCAAACATAATTTTCTATAGTTAAAATTAGGTTTCTAATAATAAAAGCTAAATACAAGTTAATAGTATCTCTACATTAGACTCTTATTTTTGAACCGCTATCAGTATTACTCAAACTATTTTTCGAATGAGTAATTAATGATATTTTCTATCTTTAACATAGTATACCAAACACAATAGAAAGTACAAAATTATTCTCAATCATCGATAGAATTATATTGAATGATTATTGAAATTTTCAGGATAATATAATGTTAAAGATTTCTATTTTTTTACTTAGTATTACTATTATCAGTATCATTTTATTTTCTGTAACCCTACTATCTATCTCTGTTTATGCCATAGATACTCAATTCTATTATAACACAAATGAAAATAATAATTCCTCGCTTTTAAATGAACTAAAAATTATAAAAACAATACTTGAATCCAAAGTAACAAAACTAGCTACATCTCTACAAATTGCAAGTAATATACCACGAATTTTAGAACCTCCGAATATAAATTTGATAGATTCAAAAATCAATGGTATACCAGAAGATGCAGATATAGAGAAGAGAAAAACAGCTAAAATACTTTTGAATCAATTTAATGAATTTTCATCAATTGTATTTTTATTAAATAATGGAGATGTATATTTTGTTGAACCATTCGAACGTCAATTAAATCTGACTACAAACAATCTTTCATTTCGAGATTATTATCAAGTAGTGGAACAAACTAAAAAAATTTACTTAAGCGATGCAATTATCTCTAAAGCAACAGGAAGAAATCTAGCAGTAATTGCAACTCCAGTAATGAAAGAAAATGATATGAGAGGAATATTGTCTGGTAGTATTAATTTTAACAATTATGACCAAATCCTGCAGTCGCTTCATTTACAAAATAATACCAGACTGGTAATAATTGATAAAAATGGAGTAAAGATTGGTGACTCTAATGAAAATGAGACTTCAATCTCAAAAAAATCCTTTGAGAAGAAAGAACAATTTTCAAACCTTATCTCTGTTAAATTTGCATTGGATGGTAAATTAGGCAGTATTTTAGAAAAATTTGACGGTAAAGAAAGTCAAATCACATTTCTTCCTTATGACATTTTTCAAAATAAAAGAATTTTACTACTTATTCAAAGTTGTAACATCAATGGAGGAAATGAATCAAATAAATGCGTAGACAATAATAAAGAAATTAACCTATTTAACGAGAATGTTTTAACTAGACTAAGCAGTTTTTTTTAAGATGACTTATTTGATTCTTATGTGATGCGATTCTAGATGCTGTATGATTATAATTAAAAACAGCCTTATGCTGGATTCTCTGTTTAGCTGCATCTTTTGGTATTGATATCGAGATACCTGCCATAAAAGTTACAATAAGCATCATCTCTCAAGTTCAATAATGCCCAAACTATCCTTTTTTTAAGTACATAAATTTACAATTTTATCAATTAAACTACATAATATAATAGTCAAGTTATGCTAATGAAATTATTAGCCCCACTTATTAGCTGTTAATATTTTAACCCGTTTTCATTTATATTTCTCTAATAGTAGAATAGCTGAACTACTTTTTTTTAAAAATAAGTTTCTAATAATAAGCTAAATACAACATAGTATATTTACAAAAGTAGACTCTTATTTTTGCACCGCTATCGGTGTTACTCTCCCTATTCAACATATTTCATATTCTATATTTTCTGTACAATAAACAGAAATTCAATATATTTCAGTTTTGTTTTTGAATAAAATATTTATAAAATGAGAAATATTTTTCTGTAATATAGTTTAATTGATATTTTCCTTTACTATTTTTCACAGTTAAGAAATATCTTCTTTTTAATAACAAAGACATGCTCAATTCAATGATATTTTTGTTAGGTTCATTGGTAATGTTATTACCATTTGGTACTAGCTTGAATATATTTTCAAATGCAATGGCTGAGGAAATGAATCCATACCTAAATAATGAGGATTCTTTGGAAAAATATGAAAAATTTTATAAAGATGATAGCTTCAGAGAGACTTATTATAATTATCATAAACAACACCATCATCAACTAGAACCACAACAACTACAAATAGAAAATGAAGTACAACAGAGTATTGACCAAGAACAACAAAATTCAAAGACTGAATCTTTACCTCGACAAAGTACATCACAACAGCAACAAGACCTGTCAAGTATTACTCAAGAACAAATGCATCAACAGCAAATAGTAAAACTAAAACAATTACTAGCGGCAGTACGATAAATTTGGTATTTACTATCTCTTTTTTTATAAATCAATTGAACCAAAGTTTCTAAATAATAAAAGATAAATACAGTTTATAGAGTATCTACAATATTAGACTCTTACTTTTTCCTCATAATCAATATACTTGCTCTCTGCTTGACATTAATTCTCTAAAATTGTTTTTATATAATTATATTTGATACATTGGCAATGGCTGAAAACTTATTTATCAAGTTTAATGAATATCTAAGAGATGTTAAAGATGATGAAATTAAATCTATAGTTATAGGATTATTTGCACTGATTGGATTTATTATTCTTATTTATTCAATATTTGTTGGCATTGTACGAGAACCATTAGCATCAGTAGCAGATACCATATTTGTTGCTGTAATTATTGGGTCTTTTACTTTGGTAGGGATAATTATTGGAAAAAGATTGTTAAACAAATAATATTGCTATCTTTGGAGAAGTAAAAGATAAGTTGCATTTCATAATCGCAATTTATAAAAAGATTGTATTGAAATTTCAGTATCATTCCACCGAACCCGTCAACCAATTGGGCTCATGCCAATTGTAAGATAATATTGGAGATTCTCTAAAAAAGCCTACAAAACTTAAAGATACCTTAGAAAAGTTAGAAAACTGGATAACAAGTCCAATTCAGAGTTGTTAATTAAGTTCTATGAATATATGAAACAGCTAGAACTTCTGAAAGATACTAAATTGATATTCTAAAGGTTCTAATAAAGTAAAGTTTTCTGAATTTATCAATGACAATCTTACGAATGTACAAAAGAAAAGAAAGAACAGGTTATTATTGCATTTCTCAATACAAAGATAAAAAAAACAGTATAAATAATTTCATTAGGCAACTGACTGAAAAGAGATTATCCTAAATATTACTGGAGATTATTACATTATCAATGAATATGATGGAATCAGCATTTAAATCAATAATAGTTGTTGCAGTGATATTTGTTTTTTCTATGATAACTTTACTTTCAGTCTATGGGCAAGAAACAACAACAACATCAAGCAGCATAACAGATTTAATAAAAACTACTGCAGAAAAAATAAAAAATATGGCATCAGAAGTTGCAAATAATTCTACTGGCATAATAAGCGCTAGTGAGGCACAAAATATTCTTAACCAATTAGGAGAAGCAGCTAAAAAAATAGCATTAGGAGGAGCTGATGTACTATCTAATATTAGTGGTGAAATTAAAGAAGGTCTAAAGTAGAAGTAGATATTTTAGATATACAATTAGCCATATGATAGATGTGATTATTATTACTATTATTATATACTAGACAATTAATTCATCATCATCATTATCTATATCATTAAAACCAATCAGAACAGAAGAATCTTTAAATCAAAAAGATTTGCCTACCAATAAATATTATATTCAACTTATTTCATAAAGAAGTAAATTTATTTTTGGGAATAGAACACTCTTATTAGCTAAAATAGAATTTAGTGAGTCTAGAATTGAATTGGTTGATTTTAAAGATAGTGATTTTAATAGCTTTAGCAGTCATAATTGGCTTTTTTAAAAATTACTACATCATCATTGGTTCTGCAATTACTGTTATATTATTTTTAATCCTAAAAAAAATCAAATATGCATTAGTATTGATTATAATATTTGGATTATCAATACTAACAAGTACTTTAGTTTCAGAAATTACAAAAATACAATTACTACCTTTTCCTCCATTAGAAAAAAAAGAAAAAATTTACCCAATTTATCAAGATAAGCCAAATGGAGAATATTATAGATTTAACAATAAAAATCCTAATGATTTAAGACAAATTGATGAAAGAAAAAATAAAGAAATATTTTCAGAGAGAAATTCAGATGGAAGCTGGAAAGTAGGCAAGGGAATAACAAGAATTGGTATTTTTACTAAACAAGCAGGCATCTTAACTCAGCAGGAAATGATGAAGCGAATTAAGACATGGAATTTTAGCATATTAGATAAACAAGGTTACTGGTTATATCCAAGCGACTTCAAGAATATAGAATTTACTGTAATATTCAAAATGTTGGAAGCAGAAAAACCAGGTCAAGCTATTTCCGTCGTTTCTCGTTCTATTATACATGACAGTAAAGGAGAAGAAGAAATTAAGGAATATCCAAATGCTTATTGTGGTGGTTCAAGCTATCACAATAATATCTCAGAAGATGGTAAATTACAAATGAAAAAAGAACAATATCATGCAGATTATGTAATAGATAACCCTAACGAAAAAATAAATTTAGGAAACCTTACTAATAAAAAAATTGGGTTTAAAGCAATAGTTTATAATTTCGATAACAATTCCAAAGTAAAACTTGAAAGTTTTGTAGATACAAAAAATGAAGGAAAAGGACCTTATGTCAAAGTACATGAAAAAATTGATGATGGAACATGGGGATTTGATTCTACAGAAGCAATTAATGCTACAAAAGCAAAAATGGATGAATGTGGAGCAAAAACTAAAGGAGCAATCATATCATGGGGTTCTCCTAAGATAATTTTAAAGACAAATAACCTTAATTTTGATATATATGATATAGAAGTAAGGGAAATTATCCCTCCTCCTTCAAAATAAGTATATTTTATGTTAGCCATTTGATGGCTTAAATTTTTAATTCTTTTGTATAGATATTTTTTTAAATAAAATGAGATTTAGTTCTGTAATTAATTTTTTTATTCCTAGTATATATTAATAAGTTTCTAATAATAAAACTATATACAAGATAATATAGTAGAACTTATTAGACTCTTATTTTTGCACCGCTATCGGTGTTACTCCCTCCTTGAAATATTTCAAATTCATATACTTTATGAATAATATAAAATCAAGGAAATTTTCAATAAAAGCCAAATACAGGTAATAACAGTAGAACCCTGCTACATGGATGATTCTAATCTTGTCTTTTAATATTATATCTTGAAAGCTTATCTTTGGGTTTGTAATACTAATAAAATATAATGCCACTAAATATCAATGGTAAATACTAATAGAATTCTATCATCAACTATTGTTGTTGCAGGTTTAATTGCAATGATGATGATAATAATGAGTGGTAGCAATAGTAGTAGTGATAAATCTTTAAAGTTAATTGAAATGGCATATGGTCAATCTAATACAAATACTGCTATTAATTCTACTAAACTTCCTGTTCTCTTAATACATGGTTATATGGAAGATGCTGCTGTTTGGAATAAATGGGTAGATTTACTCAAAAAAGATAGTATCCCTGTTTATCCTATAACTTTTAAACAATCAGATGATAAATGTGGCTCAGCTGCAGAACATGCAAAAGAATTATCAAATATAATTGGGCAAATCAAAGAGGAAACAGGACAAAATAAAGTGAATATTGTTGGTCACAGCAAGGGAGGATTGGATGCAAGAGTATACTTGGCTAACAATACAAATGATGTTGCAAATCTTGTAATGATTGGAACACCAAATGCAGGCTCTCCTCTGGCCCAGTCAAGTGAAGTTTGTACTCCCGCTGTATATGATTTAAGACCTGATGCAGCAGCTACAGAAGTAAAAAAGAATCCAAACACAAAATATTATACTATTGCAGGTGATTGGAATCCTGAATTAGGGAATTGTCAACTAACGCCGTTCTTACCTTTTGAACAATCAGGATTCTCTAAGCTTCCCAAACCTAATGATGGGATGGTGCCTTTATCAAGTGTAGAATCACAAGATTATTTTATTAATCTTGGACACAGCAAAAGTTGTCATTCTAATCTAATGAGTGAGTATGAATATGGATTAGCAAAAGGAGTACTAATTGAAGATAGTAGTAGTAATCAAGCAGGCTCCCAACAACCACAACAACTTTCACAACAACAACTTTCACAACAAAGAAGTCAGAATTCAGGTATATCATTAGACTTGACTACTCCTACTGCTGGTAATTTGTATGGTGGAGATAAAAAAGGTCGCCTTGACTTGTCATTTCAAAATACTAGTCTGATTGTTACTGCTAGAATGGATGAACCTCCTTCAGAAGGAAAAGTGTACCGAAGGCTGGTTTGAAGATAAAGGTGACGCATCTGGCTATTCATTAAGTGTAGGTAAATTCAATGAAAAGGATAACATTCTCACTGTAAATCAAACAATGGTTAATCCTTATACATATACAATATTTTTTGTTACTGCTGAACCTGCAAATGACCTCGACCCCAAGCCCTCTGATGTAATAGTAGGAGCTAAATTGCCTCTCCCATTTGGAAGATAATCTTTTCTATTATTTTTTTATAAAATCATATAATGAATAATAAAAAAATCCAAAATATTGTGGCTTATCTATTGTCATACTTTAGACTCTTATTTTAAATTTGCTATTGAATATTACTTCTTCATTCATGGCATATTTCTGTTATTATAATATATTCTAGAGAATTAAATTAAAATAAGTTTCTAACAATAAAAGCTAAATACAAGTTAGAAGTATTATCTGTAAAATAGACTCTTATTTTAGAATCATTATCGGTATTACAGGATTAGATACAATACCTCAATAATTAATCTTATGATGATAATGATTAAGTTTCAAATATATAATCAAATATATTGTAACAGGCTAACCTGTAAAAAAATGTATATTTAACTTAAATTTTATTATTTTTCCATTTATGTTCCAATTCAAAGTGTTGTTCTAATCCTTCAGTAGTATCAAATGATTTTCCGCATTCTTTGCATTTTGTTTGGTCTGGTTTTACATCTGACGACATCAACAAAAAATAGTTAATAGCATCGTATTTTAATTATTATAGTTTTTATGATGATTATTGTTTTTTGTCCAATTCATTGTTGGCTGGACCATTTATTGCTTTTCCAGTAATAGCAGAAAAGCGAGACCCGTGACAAGGACAATCAAAAGATTTTTCTAAATTGTTCCAAACTACCGTGCAACCTAAATGTGTACAGACAGCAGAATAACGATGTACGTCGTTGTTGGAGTCTTTATATACAGCTATCTTTTCTTCTTCTAGTACTATTCCCTGTTCAATATCTAAATCTTGAATGGATGTCTTCTTTTTTATTTTAGTATCTTTATTCTTTGATAACGATGATAACGATGACTCTTTTTTACTGTTATTATTTTCCTCTTTCTGTTTATCTTTATTTTCAGAGCTTGAATTATTAGATTTTTCTCTTGGAACTCTTGATGGATTATAAAGAGAAACCCATGGATTATTTTTCCCAAGAATTAAATCTGTTAAGTATGATTCCAGCAATAGTTCCATGTGTAATTCCATTTCCTGAATCCCCCGTAGCAATAAAAACATTCTTTTTCTTCTCCTCTTCATTGCCAGGATTTTGACCTATGAATGCAATGCCATCTTTTGGTTCCAAGACTTGACCAGACCATTGAAACTCTATGTCTTCTATAGGAAATCGATTTCTTGTCCAAGATTCAAGGTTAGTATATCTTTGTTGTAAATCTCTGTCATTCATTATATTTCCTGTTAAATGGTCTTCTCCTCCTACAATTAATATATCATACTTTGAATTATTTTCTCTATTACGTTGGATTCTAACATAATGGTATGGTGCAACTGTATTTTCTGAATTTTGATTTCCAGTATCCCAATAAAGAGCATGAGGAATTTTGTCTTTTTTGATTCTGGCTCCAATAACATATGTTCTATAAGCTTGTTGTTTATCATAAATTTTGCTTACTTTATCAATGATGGGTGCGTTAGTAGCTATTACTATATTTTTTGCAAAAGCTGTATATCCATCTGAAGTTTTAACTTGATTTAATGATGGTAGAATATCTTGAATATGGGTTTCAGTAAATATCTTTCCTCCATTACGTACAATTGCTTCTGTAACTCCCTTAAGATATTTTAATGGATGGAATTGAGCTTGATTAGGGAACAATAAGCAAGGCCCGGTATCGAATGATAAATTAGGTACTTTGGAAATTATTTCAGTACTACTTATACCCGCTCGATGGGTTGCTTCAAGTTCTTTATCTAATGATTCTTTCTTATCAGTAGAATCTAGAAACAAAAATCCATCTAGTTTTTCAAAATCACAGTCAATCTTTTCTTCATTTACTATTGACTCTATCATATTTATAGCTGCAGTGTGACTTTCTGCTGCTAGCCTTGCTCCTTCATTCCCATGTAATTCCTCTAGATTATAATATCTGTCATCTAAAGCATGTGTGATGTGAGCAGTAGTACGACCTGTCTCGCCGCTACATATATAGCCATCTTCAAATAAAACAACTTTTTTTCCTGATTTTGAAAGTAGATATGCAGTTGATAATCCCGCAATTCCACCACCTACAATAGATACATCTACTGATTCAGAAGAGGGAATATTTCTCTTCAGTCTATCAAATTTCATAGGTTGTGGTATCTCATCATACCAAACTGATTCAGTATATCCAGATGTTTTTAGCTCAAATTGATTATTCATGTATTTTTCCTTTTGTTTTCTATTATAATTAGCAGAAATACCACTATCATTATTATTCATATTAGAATTTGATGTTCTTTATATGATATTACGATTGTAACTCTACAAGTCTTTTTTCAAAAAAGTGATTATGAATTCAAAGTAATGCATACAATTTTTATATTAAATGTTAAACTAGTGAGAATATGTCGTGATTCTAATACTAGTAATGACTATAATCCAGAAGAAATTATTAAAAAAGAAGCAAGAGGATTAGGAGATGATACTGATTTTGGTGAAGTTCAAGAGATTTTAGGAGAGTACATAATAACACAAAAAGGCAATGTGGACAAAGAAAGATACTATATTCCAAAGAATTTAGTAGAACAGATTTGATGGTGATACTGTTTATTTTAAGATAACCAAAGACGAATCAAAACAATACAAAAGAAACTATTAATTTCTTTTTATATATACATAATTACTTTTATTCAATAATCTTTATCTATCTAATTAATTCTTCTATTGCATCTAACTTTTTGAACATATTAGCTTATTAATAGATAGAAATAATATTACTTTCAAAACAATATAAAATAAGTTTCTAATAATAAAAGCTAAATACAAGGTAGCAGCTTAAGTTGACATTTCAATTTCTTTTTATGTATTGTTAAATAACATATTAGCTAATTATTTAGTAAAGATTGAACAACTTAGCAATTGTTGTAGGAATAGCTGTAGTTTCATTCCTATTAGTAAGTCCTTTCTTTTTACAAACACAAAAAGCATACGAAAAAGATGCTTATGGACAAGGATATGGTGTTAAAGAACTAAAAGATTCACATGAAGATACAGAAGAGGAAGAAGAGACAATGGAAGAGGCAGAAGAATAAGATGATGATGACGATGACTAACCACCTTTTTTATAGATAGTGGAAAAAAATGGAACGAACAAACAAACAGCAGTAGCAACAAGTCAAGAATAATAATAATAATAAAAATAAAAAATCTCATAAATGATTAAAGGATTAAATTATATGATAATAATAATACAATAATAATATTATGAAGATAAAATTTATTATACTTCTGACTGTATTGATTGGAATTATTTATGGCATCTTTCTCTTTTTTCTTGTCTAAAATCAACAATTTTTTATTTTACCTTATTTTAATATTATTTACTACTATACTACAAAGAACTCATAAATATGTCTGTGTACTTCGGAAGGTGTTAGAGGTTTGTCATTATCCTTTAACACCTATTTTTCAATCCTAAATAGTATTGAAGGAGAATAGAATCTTTTTCGGAAATAAATTATAGAAAAATTAAAATGAGAAATTTTAATATCCTGTTTGTCATAGTCAATTGTAGAAGAAATTGATGTCACCTGCAATTGACTGGATATGATAATAAATATAATATAAGATATTTTAAAAGCAGATGAAGAAACAGAAATTGCAATAAACATAAAAACAATAACAAAGAATAAGAAATCAACACCATATATAATTCTGTTTGTAGATGATGAGTATGATATTGTAAGAATCGTTAAAACAGGTTTAGAAGAAAATGGTTTTATAGTTGATGGGATTTACGGAACCTTCAAAAGCATTAGCCTCTTCAAACCAGAATTATGTGATTTACTTTTAATTGATATAAAAATGCCAAATATAAATGACTTTGAATTATATCAAGAATTACAACAAAAGATAAAAGCAGAAAAAAAATAAATTTATTTCAGGGAAGCCATTTAAATAATTAATGAATGTAATTTTTAAAAACTACTTATATTATCTTCAAATATTATCTTCTTTATTACTATAACAGACTCTTGTTTTAGCACTGCTATAGGTATTATCCCAGACTAATGAGGAATGAATCTTATTCTTTTGTATTATTCTTGTTATAATTATTGTAATTCTTTTTTTTACTTATTTCATTAATTACATCTTTAACATATTGTTTTATGTCTTTATCATTTAAAAATAACCTATTGTAATCTACAAATAATTCATTTTTAGATGCTTTTCCGATTTGGTTTATATAATTTATTGTTTTATCTTCAATAAATCTCGTACTCTATCTGACTTAACAAATCATATTTAAGAATATCATTTTTTATTAACTTTCTTATATCTCTATTTTCAGAAATATAAATTGCAGAACAATAAAATCCTACCATTACAAGAAATGATGAAAGACCAAAAAATAAGGATGTTATAATTCCAAATGGTGGATATGGAGTTACAATAATTCCATTAGCTTGATTAGTCAAAAATATAAATACAAATCCAAATCCTGCTATTGTCATAGAAGTTTTTATAGCAGAGTTATGAATAGTTTTTGCTATTGTCCAAAATGGTATTCCAAATAATAATCCACCTATTAATTTACTAAATATAAAAATTATTGTAAGAGTAATACTAAAAGATGTTATATTGGATGTAAGCTGAAAAATAGTTTGACTGTTAAATTGAACAACAAATTGACTGATAAAGAAAATTAATGGAATGCTAACAATTATCCCATATTTGACTTTCCCGCCAACTTTTTTTGAATATTCTTTTAGCATAATAGAGCTAGCAATCCAAGCAAAGACAAAAGAAAATATAGATAATATTGGAAAGATATTATTTAGATAACCTTGCAAAGAGTAAGCAGGGATAAAAATGGATGAACCTATTGTCGCATTGGAAATATTAATTGGAGGTTTAATATTATCATAATTTCTGTGAAAACTAATTTAAAAACTGATTCAAGAAATATTGTACCAAAAGCAAGCGAGTAAAAGAGTAATAGGTAATTTCTTTTTATAAAATACCAACGTAAAAATTTGTATGTAGGAAAAAAAGAATAAAAAAACTCAAAGAATAACTTATAAAAAAGAAATGATTAGTATATATGTAGAATAATAGTGTAACATAATTATTTGAAAACTTAAAAGTATAAGCAATGAAGATAGAAAAATCTGAGTTAGTAAAGTTATTTTGAATATAGTATAAATTCTATTAGATTTTTGAATAAACTCATTTATATAATTCCAATTGTATTTTAATATAGAGATGATAGACCAAAAAAGTTAGAGAGATACCAACAAAATAAAAATACTATGGTTTGCATAGGCTTTATTAACTAAATCAAATGTTTTTAGCATATTGATATCTAGCAAAAAAATTAAAACTAACAATGATGAGAAAATATAGAAAATCTTGTTATTACCAAAAGTGTGAATATTCACTCAATGCA
>CAWIYT010000140.1:0-12264 GCA_963840085.1 uncultured Nitrososphaerales archaeon | reverse complement strand
GTTGTAACAAAGAATTTCCATGAATATTTGTCTCTTGTCTTGGTTCTATTGTTATGAATAAACTGGAATGTTTTGGAGTATACCTGTAAATTCTAATTGTTTACACCCATGAACTTTCTTATCCATAACTGGTACAGGTTGCTCTTCATTCACAATTATTCACATGAACAATATCATTTGCGTATTCTTTCTGTGAATGGATTACACTTTTGTGTATGAAGCCATGTTCTTCCAGCTGGTCATATGCTCTATATTCATCTGTAAATACAGTTGAACCATACTCTACTCTGGTACATATAATATCAAGAAGTGACTGTCGTACAGGAACATCAAAATATGTCATTCCGTTCCTTCTTTGATGAATACATGTTATCATTGGATGATCCTTGTAAAATGTTCCTCTGCCTCTCCAGGGTTTTAGCCCTCTTTTCCTGGGTTTTCTTCCTGATTTTACTATCTCATCATGATATGATCTACCTTTCAGTCCTGCCTTGATATAGAATTCATCACCTTCAACATTACCACCGAGTTTAGCAGATGATGATGAGGAAGATGATAACTTTTCCATAACTGTTCTGATAAATCGATAGCATATTGGAATTGGTATAACTACCTCAAGCGATACCTGTCTTATTGAACATCCGGGCCAGAGTACAAAGTCTGGTACATTGCCAAAAACCATATCTTCAATGGTGTATGTGAATAATGAAATACAGTACCTGTTTTGTCATTGAACGATCTTTTACAATGCTTGCAAAAGTATCCTTGGTAGGATCGATACTGACCATCCTTCTTTACGTTATTTGACTTACAATGTGGACATAATATGTAGTCTTTCCATCTGGCCTTTCTCAGTAAACTGGTACACCAACTTTCATCAGGAAGAGATGTGGTTAAAGTAAACACATCCTAATTATGTTTTATGCAGCTTTAGAGCTTGGCTGAAACATTTGTCAATAAGAGCAATCTTAAAAATCAAATTGAAGAACAAATAAATGACTTTTTAAATCAGAAAAAAGACTTTTTTAAATTAACTATAATGACAATTTTAAAAATAATGAAAGAAGATCAGAAAAAGAGATTCTTATTAACAATATCTTATATCCTAATGAAAACTCAGATTCTGGATTTTATCTTATTTCATATGAAGAAAAAATTGCAGAAATTGCAGCAAATACTTTACATAATCTTGCATTAGGGATCAATACAAATAACATATTGAATTTATAAATTTATTAAATATAAAATAGGAACTTAAAATAGTCGTATGTAATAGAATAATTAAATCAACCCAATTTTATAATTTAAGAGCTATTATTTTAATTTGATCTAATTATCTACTTGTTCTGGAATTGCAATAAAACCTACAATTAATCCACTCAAAGCATCGGGATCCCATCCTCCAAACCAAAATTCTAATTCCCACTCTTTGCTCTCGTTTAGTGGTTTTTTTAGAATATGATCAGGATCCTGAATTATTGTATTGCCTTGCAATATCATATAAGTTAAGTATCATATTTTAGGCCAACAACCAAAACATCTTAGATACCGTCTTACATTACATAATAGATTATTTTCTGTTTCGTAGTTGTAATTGGCACATACATCTTTCTTGAGATTCCTGTTTACTTTTGTTTCTACTGGATTCAGGAATGGTACACGTGTTGGTAGAAATAGTACAGTTAGCCAGTATGACTGTCTTTCCATATAGTGTTTTGTCTTTTTGCTTACATGAAATGATGCATTGTCTATTACAAGTATGAACCTCTTGATACTTCTCTTTAGTACATATCTCTTGATGCTGTTTAGATGGTTTATGAAATCATTGCTGTTTCTTGTTTTGCTTGTATTGAATTTAATTCCATTTAGTGGATAGAGAAGGGTTATGAATACATTGACTTTATCGTTAGATCCTTTATGGAGTATCTTTTGCTGTTCCCCTCTTCTCATATATGTTCTTGTTATGTATGGTTGAAGATGTAACCACGTTTCATCTTCAAAACCTAATAGAATCTTTTTTTAAAAGTGCAGAAGATACTTTTTTGTAATTATTTATCTTGTTCTTCTTTTCCTCATAATCATCACCTTTCTCCAGTTCAAGTTTTGGTTATTTTTGTATACTATACCTAAATCCTGAACTATCCTCCACGTTTGCATTGGACTGACATTCATTTCCAGTAATGATGAGAGATAAGTAGCTAAAAGTCTAATGCTCCATGTATTCTTGAGATAGCCAAATGTTTTGGGTGATTTGTTCAATATTATGTCTTTTATCGTTTCTTTGTTTTTGTGGGTAGATATCACTGGTTTTCTACCTCCATTCTTTCTCTTTTATTTCTTATTCCATCCAGGCCATATTTTCTGTAATTGTTAATCCATTCATACACATTACGGTAATTGACACCGAGATTCTTTGCTATAGTTCGGTAAGGTATTCCTTCCATTTTTTGTTTTATAGCAGATGCTCTTCTTCTGTATTCCTCTTTGTCACGAGTACTCTTCATGAATGAAAATAATTCCTTTTTCTGTACACTAGATAATTCTAGTCTGACAGGATTATTTGGCACATGTTGATAGATTATATAACAAAGCTAAATCTATTTCTATAATCATAATAAAAGGTAATACCTAAACATTTGAAACAAAAAGTACATAATAATGATTGTTATCTTATGCGTGGTTTGTGCGTGAAATCAATCCATTAGAATTGGCTACAAACAGTCAGAAAAGTAGGTTATATTTTCAGCAGGGTAGATGGAGTGGAAAAAGAAAATGTCCTAGATGTAACTACAGGTACATAAATCATTTGATCTCTTGTGCAATAGACAAGATTACAGCTATATTTCTCTTTTTTTAGCAGTTATTTCGTAGATTTGCTAAATTATTCCAGATTATCCAGGAAACCATTGCTATTCAAATCATTTACTGTACTGGAACTAGCTGAATTTGATTCAATTTACATGGAAACAGAATTAAGATATCCACAATACGAGATAAAACGTCTATCTAAAAGGAAAAGAACAAGAAAAATAGGTGCAGGAAATCATTTCAAACTGACAGTAAGAGATGGATTTCTCATGCTTCTTATGTACTACAGACTGTACATAACACATACACTTTCAGGATTTCTATTTGATCTGGACCAGAGTAACGTGTACAGAGATATAAGACACATAGAACCACTAGTTAAAAGATGTATTCCATTACCAGATAGACTGTACAATATTACTAGAAGATTAAGAACTGTACAAGAAGTAGAAAAAGTATTTCCTGAATTCAAGGCATTTATAGACATTACCGAACAGGAAATACAAAGACCCAAAGATAAGAATAAAAAGCGAAACTACTATTCTGGAAAGAAGAAAAAACATACTGTAAAGACACAGTTAATAGTCAACAAAGAAGGAAAAATACTGTATAAATCAAATCATCATAAGAAAGGAAGAAAACATGACTATACAGTTTACAAGGATGAACAACCTCAAACACCATCACAGGTAGAAAATGTCCTTGATTTAGGATATCTAGGATGTGAAAAAGATTTTCCTACTGTAAAGTATAGTCTACCAATAAAGAAGAAGAAAAGAAATACAGTATTAACTAAGGAAGAAAAAGAGTATAATAAAAATCATTCCAGCCTGCGAGTTATAATAGAGCATACTATCTGTAGGATAAAGAAATTTTGTATAATGGGCACAAAATATAGGAACAGACTGAAAAGATATGATCATATTTCAGATATTGTATCTGGTCTTGTGAATTACAGGATAATGAAGAATAGTGTATCACCGTAACTGGATATATCAGGATTAAGAATAAGATGTAGATCTAATGTAACTGCACAAGAGATCTATTTATCATCATGTGAGAAAAGAAGGAGGAGATATTCATGTAAACGGTGTAGGTATGTTTTTAGTGATTTCACATGTACCTATTTGGCAAGGTTAAAAATCTCGTTTGATATTATATCTCATTTGTTATATCTATTTGTGCTTGGTGTTCCTGCTTACAGAATACGATGGTGTGTATCTATTAATTTAGCAACAATTGAA
The DNA here is from genome assembly GCA_963840085.1 of uncultured Nitrososphaerales archaeon. Lineage (GTDB taxonomy): Archaea > Thermoproteota > Nitrososphaeria > Nitrososphaerales > Nitrososphaeraceae > TH1177. The sequence continues at coordinate 8,212 of CAWIYT010000140.1, read as the reverse complement.
CGTACATTTAGAATATTCAGGCAAGCAATCTATGATTCGCTTATACTGGAAATACAGAATCTGAAACTATCTGGAGAAATAGAAATTGATGAGGCATTATTTGGAGGTCATCATAAAGGAGGGAAGCGTGGATGGGGTTCTATTGAGCACAAAAATCTAGTTTTTGGTATCTACAAAAGGAATGGAATTGTTATTACATTTCCAGTGTCTGACAGAAAACATGAAACATTGATTCCTCTGATACAACAGCACACAAGAAAAGGATCACTATATTATACAGATGATCATACTGCTTATGCAACATTGAGTTTAATTGGAAAACATAACTCGATTTCTCATGGTAACAAGGAATATGTAAGAGAAGATACTCATATTAATGGAATAGAAGGATTCTGGAGTTATGCCAAGACATGGCTGTATATTTATCGAGGTGTACCTAGACAATATTTTCATTTATATCTAAAGGAGATTGAATTCAGATTTAATAACCGACATATGGATTTGTATCCAATTATGTCAAAAATGCTTGTAAAAACTGTTTCAGATCTTTAGGTATTACCTTGTTTAAATGAGTTATGCAACAAAGCATCTTTATTTATTGCATGATTTAACAAAAATTTTTGAAATCCAATAATTTTTATGTAGATATAAATTTTACAAATAGGTTTAGATATATTGTAAACTATATATTGCATTTTGATTATGATTGATATAGAAATCATAAAATACTATTATTCTATCTCTATTCAGCTAGTTGGTCTGGAGTAGAGAGAATCTTCCATGTAGTAGGGTTCTACTAATACTATCTTGTATTTAGCTTTTTAGTAACTTAATTAGAATTTGTTTGAAATGGATGGAATAGGATAGCATGAATCTAAGATTGACCTTTCAAAATAAAATAAAATAAATAAAATAGATGTATTATTTCTTTAAAAATACACGACCAACAATTGTTCCTACCAAAGTAAAAGACCCAATAATTACAGCAACAAATACGGTATCTGCTATTGATGCTAATGATTCTCCTACTATTCCCGTAAATATTGAATAAATAAGAATAATAAATCCAATCAATGCAAATAGTCCTAAAACTATAGATTTAATTTCATCTTTTTGAACATCTCATATATATTCATTAAACTTGTTAAATAAATTTTCAGCCATTGCCAATACATCAGATATAATAACATAAAAACAATTTTAGGGAATTAATGTCAAGCAGGGAGTATACCGATAACGATGTGAATATAAGAGTCTAGATATCACAAGTTTTACTACTAACTTGTATTTAGCTTTTATTATCAGAAACTATTTTTTAGTTTGTATTATTCAATAAGTGTAGAACCATAAGATATGCTAAGGATTGTTATCGATGTAGTGTGAGTCTAACACCCAATAACAAGAACAAATTTATCTTTGTAGACATAACCTTTTTGTAGTCAGTATAGATAAAATTAGAAATACAAATGAAAGCAATGCGGCTGTAAAAAATATCATGTCATATGAAAACTTCGATGGAAAAGAATAACTAATCTCATTTAGCATAATAGGAGATTGAAACATTTCAAGGAATATACCAGCAATGGCGGGACCAATAGACATTCCTATTAAAAATAAAAGAACTGTAATACCCATTGATATTCCACCTATCTTGGGCGATACAGAAACTAATGTAATATTAAAACCTCCTACCTCAGCTAATGATAATCCAACTGCTATTATAGACAAATTTATTATTATTTCAAATTCAGTAGAATGATAAATAAAAAGACTTGAAAAACCAATAACACTAATGATACTGCCTATAATTGTAGGTTTTATATTACCGAATTTTGATATCAAAAATCCTGATAAAATAGAAATTATCAAAGAGATTAACATAAAAGGAAGTTGTACATTTGCTGCATCAATTGCACTTCCTCCAAATCCCGATGGAGGAGGATTTCTTATAAGTATAGTTATAGTTTGATAAATCATGAACATTGAGATACCAATAGTCATTAACATGAGATTTGTTGGAAGAAGTATTCTATCTTTTAACAAATTTAAATCTATTAGAGGGTTATCTGTTCTACGTTGAAACAATACAAAGAGAAACAATGACAGAACAGATATTACAGAAAATAATATAACTAAACTTAAGTTTATTATAGTATTGTTATTAGTATCATTAACATCTGAAGAATATGAATTTCCTAATAATGTAATTGAAATTAAAAAAGAAGATATAGTAAATGTTAAAGCTATTGCGCCTCTAATGTCAATATTTTTTCTTAATTGTATAGTATTATCATCACTTTCTTCTTGCTCTTCTTTAACATGAATAATTCGCATAATAGTTAACGTGAGAATCAATGCAAGAGGTGAAATAGATATAAAAGTAGAACGCCAACCAAAATATTCGATTGTTGTTGCTCCTAAAGATAAACCTATAACTCCTCCTACTGCAAATAAGGATGTAAGAATTCCTTGAGCAATAGACAATTTATTTTCTGGAAATTTTTCACGAATTATGGTAAAAGCAATAGGAAATACAGACATACCTATTCCTTGAATTATGCGCACTATAATCATAGTTGAAATATCGTTACAAATTATTCCAAAAGAGGTTCCTGCTGTATAAATAATCATAACAATTAGTAAAATTCTCTTTTTTCCATAAATATCAGATAATTTTCCTACAAGAGGAGTTGATACTGCACCTGCAATTAAATATGCAGTAAGAATCCATGCAGTAGTATTATATGGTATATTAAAGTCTTGGATTAAATCTGGAATTGCAGGTATAATCATGGTTTCACCATATACAATAACAAGCCCAATCAAGCTTAGTATTGCTAATGTAATCCACGCGTCATTAGATATTTTATCTTGATATGATGTTGTAATAGATTTTTCATTAAAATTATTCTTACTACTTTTAGATTTGTCTTCTTCTTTTTCTTTATTGTTAGTTATATCATTCATGAGTTTTGCCTAAAATTATAATTATTTAACTCAGATAGCATTATTATAAATATAAAAACCTTTTAAATCTACCTTAGACAAAGTCATTGTAATATCCATTATACATATATCAAGTTAATATAAGTTAGTCTAAGAGTACAATCAGAACATTCATACATGAAAGTAGAATTCTACTGCTATCTTGTATTTAGCTCTTATTGTTAGAAACTTATTTTATTTTAAAGGTATAACAATAATAGAAGAAAAAATCTTTATTGTTTTAATTTTTTTCTAAATTAGAATTAATATATAAATACAATACAAAGAGAAAAAAATAGGTATTTTATAAAAATGGGCTTATTAGATACGATTCAAAAAAAAGATATAAAAGAAGAAAAATAAATTATATCAAATTTGTCTCATGTTCTTTGTACTGTTTTGCTTGTTCTGCTGTTACTTTAAAATAGACTACACCATCCTCAAATCGGTCTACTAAATCCTTTGGAATATAGTATTTGTCTTTATCCATAATGCCTTTTTGTGTTACTATATATTCTATACCAATTTCTTGTATTTCACCAAAGTCTGCATCATCGCCTAATCCTCTTACTTCTTTTTTAATAATATCTTCTGGATTGTAGATAGTATTAGAATCACTTGACATATAATGATTCGATATATACATATTATATATAACTAAAAAATGTTCATATTCAATTAGTTTAAAGTAATAAAAAATGGATGTTTAAGGTCGTAATGGTGGATTGTCAAAGCATCCAGCCCAAGCTTGTACAAATATATCATTATCAGGTATATTAGGGTCTCCTGCGATTGCTACTACCCATGTATCAAAGGCAAATGATGATGGAGGGGGAAAGAAACTACGATTTGGATGAGCAGATATACTTTGAATCAAATTATTAAAAGATGCATCAGAAAATCCACCAGATATAGCTAAATCTCCAGCGTCACATGAGGCTCTATCGACTGCGATAAACTCTCCTTCTGTCCCATTTCCTATTGAAATATATAGATTTTCCGATAAAATCTGAGTAGAAGCATTTGTTTTAGTATTTCCATTTTCACTTTGCATAATTTGTAATCCTTGCTCATATATTTCTCCAGAAAAGACTTGAGAATCAGTATTGCTCTGTTGACCTATATAACCTTGTGAAATGTAAATCATACTTGGATTATCTTTTATAGTAGCTGCATTTGAAAAAATATTCATCGGAACGATTGGCATTAATACCACTAATATTATCAATGAACCTAACAAAAATATTCCAAGCATAGTTATTGTTGCTGTTGCTAAGTTGAGCATCTTTATTACTAAAAATTCTAATTATATTTAGAATTTGAAGAATCATTCAGTAACATATACTATCTATTTTACTTAGCAAATGATTATTGTATAATTCAATAACTAATTTTTATCGATAAGACCAATGCTGAAAAATGTTAGAATATTAGGGTACTGAGTTACTTTCTATAAATACATCTGCAATAACTTGATAATTCAAAATTTTTAAATTAATATTAAACCATAACCCAATTATCAAGTATTGGATATTCGGTACTGGATAAATGAAATATTTTATTTGTATGCTATATATACCACTTAGCATATGTTAGCTGACACCTTCTAACAAGTAGTTCCTCATTTCAAGATGAAATCTTTTTGTTCTGAAATATTGAGATATTTTATTTCTGAAATCTGTAAATGATGAATAATACTGTAGAACAAGAAGATCATTCTTGGCTATATGCCATACTTCTTCCAGTACCATAAATTCTGGAGATGCTGTTGGAAGATATACAGGTATTAGATCCTTTTTGTGTTTATCAAAATATTGCAGTACCTTTTTTGATTTATAGTGCTGTTTTGCCTTATCAAGGAATAGATAGCATTTTGGAAATTTTCTATGTATCTGTTTTAGATAGTCTAAAAATGTGGTTGCATTAAACCAGTCATACTGTCTAAACAATTGCTTTCCTTCCAAGCTAGTAGCACCAAACAAGACTGATTCTTGATGAGATCCAGTAATTCTTACAACAGGTCTTTCATCCTTCTTTATCCATACTTTCCGGACAAGTGAATCATAGAAGAAGAATGATTCGTCTATGGATATAGCAGTAAATTCATCTTTTAGATTATCCAGTATCTCTCTTGTTCTTTTTTAAAATCTTCTTTCTCTTGTTTGGATGCAGTATTTACATGTACCTTTCTAGGGTACTTTTTGCTTGAATCCCCACTTGTGCATTAGTCTGTAAATGTGGGTATAATGGTATCTTATTCCACCACTCTTTTTTACAATCAGATCTTCTACCTGTTTAGTAGTCCATCCTTGTTTGCTGGATGCTAACTCATTTTTTATCTCATATACTGTTTCTTCTGATATATCCGGAGGTCTACCACTCTTTGCTCTATTTTTTAATCCTTCTATTCCTTCTTCTCTGTACCTCTTTAACCAGTCAGATGCCCATGTTTTACTTCTGTGAAAATCTCTTGCTACCTGTGCGGGAATCTGTTTCTCGTATACTACATTTAAAACAAGTAGCATTCTTTCCTTTACATTAGTATCAGTGTTCAGATCTGTATAGTTTTTCAAATCTTGTTTTTGATACATTTGTAGCAATCAATAAGATATATCATGTTAAAAGTACAAGCTAATAGCTTATTGCTATATAAAATGTATTACCTGATAGTAAAATAAAGTCAGTATACTTATGCTAATTGGTATAGCTCAAATATAATAAAATAATTATTATTATTCTATAATATCTTTTCATTGTTCACATATATTGAATCCTAGTAAAAGGGTTCTACAAATTAAGGAAAATGTTCTGGAGTAGAATCGTCCATGTAGTAGAGATACTACTACCATCTTGTATTTAGTTATTATTATTAGAAACTTATTTTGGAATTATTTTGACAATTTAGAATATACTAAATTACTAACCACATTGGATTGTTGTTTTTACATGAACTACCTAAATTTTCTTTTAATCTTTAAATTTCTATTTTGAAATTAAATTATTAATTAAATTACAAATGAATCCTTAATACCAAGACAATATCATATTCTCAACAACCTTTGGCTTCAGAAGAAAAGACTAGACACAGATTAACATTAAAGTATTTTATCTTCTCAATGGTAATAGCTATAATCATTGCAAATGTTATTGTAATATTTTCAGAAGAACACAGTAAACATTCTGTTTCTCTTTGGACATTAAACATAACTGCAGCTACTGCTTCGATTTTATGTATTATTGTTATCTGTAGATATGGAATTCATGGACTTCATGGTAAATCACATTTGTTTCTTGCTCTAGGTATTATATCTTGGTTTTCTGCTGATTTTACACTTTTATATAATTATTATGCATTGGGAATAGAAGAACAAAGACTTGTAACTATTACAGATGCTTTATGGTTTGCGGGATATGGATTTCTTGCTTTACATTTATTTATAGTAATACGTTCTTTACACATTAAAATAAAATCCAAAGTTGTTATTGTAGTATCAATTATTACAGTGCTTTTTATTAGTTATAATTTAGTTAATCTATTATCTTATGATTTTCATACTGACGATGATTTTATAGCCATTATAGTAACCATTTTGTATCCTATTTTAGATTTTATATTAATAATACCTTCTTCAATAATACTAGTAACCTTACGTAAAGATTATGAGCACAATATCCCATGGTTTCTTTCTTCATTATCATTATTAGTCAATGCAATAGCAGATGACGGCTATGTTAATGATTTTGTAACTGGCAATTCTGAAAATCTTTGGTTTTGGGAGCTCTTCTATATAACAGATTTTATTATAATGTCTGGGGCTTTATTTTGGTATAATAAGTTCCATGTTTCACATTCAAAGAAAATTAAAATTGAATAATCATAATAATGAGGTATGTCTGTATTCATATATTTAGCTGTTGTACCTACTGACATGGGTTACAATTTCATTTACTGACATGGGTAACACTTTCTAGGCTGCTAATAGGAAGTGTATAATAAAAATAGAATTGCAAACAAAATTTAATCTGATTCATGAGAAAGAATGGACTGGAGATACTGTAACTGACATATGTATTAGATATAATATATCTACAAAGACATATCACAAGTGGAAGAACAAGGTACATAAAGTATGGAATAGATGGTCTACAGGATAGAAGTAGAAAACCACACAATATTCAATCTGCAAAGGTAACAAATGAGATAGAACAGGAAATACTGGATTTACGTATAACAAAAAGATTTGGATATAACCGTACCAGATTCCGACTAAAAAGACTAAAGGAGATATCACTCAGTACCAAAATCATATACAAGATACTGAAAAGACATGGTCTGAACATATTGAAATGTAAAATCAGAAATAGAAAATACAAAAGATTTGCAATGAAAAAACCAAACCAAATGGTACAGATGGATATTTTAGGACTCTTTTACCTTCAGAATTCAGATAAAAAGAATTATTTTATCAGTTGTGAAGATGACTGTTCAAGGAAAGCAGCAAGTGACTGGTCTGAAAGAAAAAGAAGTGTAGATGTACTAGATGTACTTGAGGATTATATTGTAGAGAATGGCAAACCTGAAAAGGTAATGCATGACAATGGTAAGCAGTTTACATCAAGGATATTCAAACATTTTCTACAACGTAACAACATTAAAGATAAACCCATACCTGCAAGATACCCTCAACTACAAGGTAAAATCGAGGCATATAACAAGATTGTTAAAAATGAGTTTCTTGCAATAGAAAATATTCCCAATATAGAAGAAGGAAAGAGAATGTATTCTATATGTTTGTAAAAGCATACAATGAAGATAGAGAACATAGTGGTATCGATGGCCATACACCTTCTGAAATGTTCCTTTCTAAAGGAAGATTAAATAGTTGTAAATATAATAGAAATATTAAGCAGATAAAGGAAAGTGTTACCCATGTTGGTAAGTGAATCTGTTACCAATCTATGTAAATACAACAATTAGTATACTTTTTTATAACTTTTTAAAGGTTATTTATTAATAAATATGACTTAAAGTTTATAGAAAATACTATTTGAATATATGAAAAATACAACAAGAATAATAAACTTAAACATTTTTAACAAATAGTTTTTGCTTTCTTTTACTACAAGTAAATATTGGAATATTATCTAGGATGTTCTGGATGGAATTATGGTGATACTCTAGACAAAGGAGGATGGCTTGATATTTTCTATCCCACTAAAGATACTA
>CAWIYT010000139.1:0-6641 GCA_963840085.1 uncultured Nitrososphaerales archaeon | reverse complement strand
GTTGGTTCTATTCTGGCTGCGCTTATCATTCAGACGGCCGACACAGCTCACGATCGTTAGGTAGACGGTTAAGAACAGGTAGAAGCTGGATCTTGTGGAGGTCAACGCGACATGCGCGCCCAAATTCACCAAAGTTTGCACTGCCCTCGTAGCCTCTTTTGAGGCCAATCAGGCACGCCAAGTCGAGTTTTTCGCCCCGGACAGCGCGCGCGCGTGCGAATTGAACGTCAAAGGGTATCCAGAGGATGTACTTTGAGAACTGCGACTTTGTGCCTGACTGTACTTCGAGCTTGCTCCCTCTACGCCGACCGAAGCGATCTGGGTCTCACTGCTTGTCTCGGCCCACAATGCTGCTTCAGATGCTCTCAGCCAGGCGAAAAAACATCCATCAGCCGCCGGGCCCGCGAAACCTACCTGAAACATGCATTGATGTGCGTGGACATGGTCGTTGATTTTCTGGAGGCATTTGGACGTTCCCGTGAAAAGGTGGCGCCCAAGAACAAAAAAAGCAACGGCGAGCGGTCATTAAGGCGTCGAAAGCGAACGGCCACGCCGGGAAGGCAGGAAGCCGCACAAATGGTCGGCACCCATAAGCGAAAACACTCTGGGCCAATGCTGGCCAGTCTTAGGTGTGGGGCGAGAACAAGAAGGGGAACCAATTGTCGAGCGCCGGCGGTAAGCGGCAAGTAAATTTGTTAGAATATAGAGAATATTAACAAAAGTCGTTGGGTTTAAAAAGATACAATTGATTTATTTTACTAATATCAATATAAATCAAGATATTTAGATGGAAAAAATACTCGAATACCAAGAAAAAGGTTATGATAATACTTAATCTATTCACAATTCATTTGTATTTGTCCTACTTCGTCAAATATGATTCTCTCCCAAAAGAAGAAAATTGATCCCAAAGGATTGACTTTAGTAGGATTTATCAACAAAGATATTTTCAAAGATGTATTTGACGATTTGGAAGGAAGATATAATTTTCAAAAAACTATTCATCCACATGTTACTATGTTAGGCTTATTCGATGAAAATAGAAAACTAAATCCCTATTATGAAAAATTAACAATAGAGAAAATAGAACAATTCTTTCATGATAAAGAAAAATATAATTTAAAAGAATATAAAATTAAATTTAAACATATACGACCAGGAACATATTATAAATTCGATAAAAAATTAAATTTACAAAATAATAGAGGTGTCAAAAATGAACCTGAATCTATGTATATGTTAAGTAATGGTACAATTATAGCTGATGGGAGATTTGTTCTGAAGTAGATGTAAAGAAATTTCGACACGATAGTTTAGATCTTGTAGATTATCTTAAAACAGAACTTGACCAAATATTTGATGAAACACTTCAGCCTAAATTTAATACAGTTTGGTGTACGTTGGGTTATTTTGATTGTAATGATTTTATGATAGATAATGAATGTTTTAATCTTTTTCAACCATTTAAGAACTTCAACAAAGAAGTTACTTTAGAAAAATTGCATATTTGTAGATATAACAGTAAATCACTGAATGATGTAGAAATAATTGGAACTATTAATTTAGAATAAATTATAACCAATTATGTTGTTCATTATATTTCTAAATACTCAATTTTTATTCATTTAATTTTTTATAGATGATGTAATCTTGTTTTATTCAATTGTATATATGGTAAATATATTTTCTACATGTGACAATTTTTATGCGACACTGTCACACGTTGAAATTATTCTAGACCGTGAGAGGCAATATTTTTTTGCAGTTGATTGTTTTTAATTAAATATAAAGAAGCAAATAAAATGAAAGTTAGTAGTCCAGCATATATTTATGAAAAACTTCTACAATATTTCTTTATCTTTCCCAGATATAATAATAGGTTCTTTTTTTGGTGGGAAAATAACATCTGCAACATCTTTAATTACTCATCTACAACTTGAAGCGACATTAGAATAAAATTCAGTATGTTCATTTTTAAGATTTTCATAGACAGAAATTAATTTATCGATAGCATCACGACATAATCTATCATTTTACTATCTACTTCATTCCGGAACGTTTCAAATATCTGTTCTGGAATTTCGCCAAATTCTAATTCCAATATTACTTTATCTAAAAATTCGTTAATGCGATTTCTTATTCCATACATTATTTTGTTAATCGAATTTGTTGACAAAATCGCTTTATAAATTGGATAACGAGTTAAACTAAATCGTTATATTGGTTAATGTAATCTGAACTTGTTATTGTTAATTTGGTGATATTTTCCAACCCGACACATCCTACTATTACTGGATGAATAAACAATATTTGTGATATGTCATTATCCAATATAACGGGTTGATTATCTATTCTAAAGAAGGTAAAATTTACGAATCTATAATTCATGAATAATTTTTTTAACTTCATTTGACTGCATATTTTCGTAAATGGACTATATCCATTTAATTCATAAACAAGCCACATATTTTTATCTAAAATCTCCAGATATCTGCAAACGGTTTTACATTCTAATAATAAACTACTGACATCTTTGTCTTTATTGAATAAACTAATTCTGAGTTGTTTGGATAGTACTAATGCCTCGTCTTTTTTACCCATCTGTATTATCTTATTGTTAGAAAGGCATGTATTTTATTTATATTTAATACTTGTATTCTATTTTCTTAATATAATCTAATGGGCTATACATATTATGCAAAAGTAGATATTGATGAAGAAATTTATTGCAAAAATGGGTTCTGTTGATTCTACGGGTGTTTTATTTGGGTGTTGAAAAATGGGTGTTAAATTAGGAGCCGCAATAACACCCATTATATTTACATCTAAATGAATATAGATTGTAGATGCAATAATATACATATACAATAAAAGATAAAACGATTATAGTTTTGAAAAGTGGGTGCCTATAGTAACACCCACTACTATGATGGTTTTTGCAAAGATATGATGGTGCATTATGACAAGAGAAGGTAGGATAAAAGATTGTTTATTTTTGGGTGTTAGAGGCTACAATAACACCCATGAAACCAAAGTGTGACAACAACTAATTACACATAGTAGCAATCAATAGTAAAAGCAGTTTAATTTAAAAACTTGTTGAATTTTTAGGATAAAGCTATATACCTAAAGCTAAAAGTCTTAGCTAGTACTAATGCATAAGATAAAGCTATATAAGAACACAAATTTAGCTAACAGCTCTCATGTTTATAGACGACATTATATCCTTTTTCAAAAATCTTGTCAATCCAGAAAATATTACACTAACGTCTATTCTTGGTTTTGGAGGTTCATTAATAATGTATTTTCTTAAACGTAAAAATATTCCAAAATTAGATTTTGACGGTCTATGGAAAGAACCTAATTGTAAGGGAAAGCTTACCTGTTATTATATCAAAGTTAAAAGAGATAAAGGAGAAGGAAAAGCTGAAGTCGTAGAAGGATTTGTTGGAATTAAAGATAAAGAGTTAAAACCGAGTGAATGGTTTAAAACAAAATCTGAAATTGCAAATATTGTAGATTATGATTATTTATTACTATTTCAAACCTTTTATGATAATGGAAAAGAGATTATTTTCTTTCCGGAAAATATTTTTGGAGAATTTCCTCAACCATATGAAAATAATCTCTTTAATCAATATAAAGAAAAAACATTAGAAGTTCAGATTGAGGCTAAAAGAGGACGTATAAAAAAGAGAAATATAAAGAAGAATATAGATAAGATAGTAAATAAATCTAAACAAATCCCTCCTTAATCGAACGCTTTAATAATCCAATCAATTTGTTACCATCTTTTACATTGATATTTGATTTTTCTGCTGGTGTTTTTCCATCTAACGCTTGATGTGGTTTTATGAAATTGTAGTAGATTCTTTGTCCTTCTGCAATAGCAGATTTAGGATTCTTCCATCCCCTTTGAACCTTTACACGTTCTCTTAATGTTCCATTCAATCTTTCCACACGATTATTGTTAGCATGTGGTTTTGTAATTCCACATTTAGCAATATGGTCAACTTTATAACCTAATGTTTGGCTAATTCCTTCTCTATATGCTCGTAAAGCATCGGTATAAACAATTTGTGGTAAATTGCCATGACTGTTATGAATTGCCTGATTGATTGCTTGAATAGCTCCATTAGTATCTCTTTTTTCAGATAATTTGGAAGCGATAAGAAATCTTGAATCCCTATCCATAATGTTCCACAAATAAGCAACATTAGTGTTACCTTTTCTTTTGTCTCCGCCTTTCATCTTTACAAACAGTTCGTCAATATGCCATGAATCTGATAACTGTGGTGTTAGTGAATTAACGTAATTGGATATTTGAGGAATATAAGTTTGAATCCATCCATATATTGTTGAATAATTTAATTCAATATTGAAGTGTTCATTAATGTTTCTTGCAACCTTCCTTAAGGAAAGTCCCGAAAAATACAAATCCAATGTCAGAGTAACCAATTCTGGACTGAATTTAACTTTCTTCAAGAATGAATCTCTAACTTGTGAGAACAATCCTTACACTTGAATACCTGTTTATCTCCATACTTACCATATTTGTAGACCCTTATTGAACCGCATTTATCGCACTGAATAGTATCGTCAGCAAATATTTTTGGTTTTGGTTCATTCTCTATATGTTTAGAAGCAATCCAAGTTTTAGTAGCATGAATATGTTTGCAAAACTCAACCTCTCTATATTGGAAATCTGGACAACTACAAACCCATGTTTGTTCTAATAATGTAACTTCATAAACAATATTTCTCGTCAGAGAGGGAACGGCAAAACTACCGTTCTCATTCTCAACTATTTTAATTCCTTGTTCTAATAGTTGTAATCCTCTCGTCATTCGAGTTAACGAATTGTTGCTGTTTTCATTAGTCGTCATATTCATCGGTCGATATAATATACGTTAGGTAACTATATATACTTATCGTCCGATATATAAAACGATAGATAATGGTATTGACTACAAAAGTAGCCATAGCAAAAGCCGGGACGAAATCTATTAAGAGTACAGTTCCAGAAGGAATAGTTGAATATTTACAATTAAAGGATAAAGATGAACTAGAATGGAATATGGATATGCAGAATAATGTTAGAGTCGCAATAGTAAAGAAGGTTGCTACCAAAGATAAGGACAAACTAGAATTAGCTAGATTTTCTTTACAACAAAAAAAGAAAAGGAGAAATGAATAGATGAATCCTAATCTTGAACCAACAAAAGAATATGAAGAGATATGTAAGAAGAGACTTGGTTCTCTATGGCAAAATCTTCCTGAAATGGAAAAATATGCTGATTTATTACCAAAAGGAGAAAGAAAACAATATCTTCAAGCTATTAATCAAGTAATGTCATTCGTTGGTGAATTGTATTTTTTTAATGCAGTAACTTTTGGTGAATTACAAAAAATGAGAATGCAATTTCAACCTTTATATAAAGAAATATTTGGAGATAATGGAATTTCTCTACCATACATTCCTGAAGATAATGAAACACTTCGTGATGCTGTTAAAAGGTATAAAGAAAAAGAACCATTTATTGATTGGAATGTTAGGACATTAAAAGAAAAAGCTAAAGAGACTGAAGAAAATCATGAATGAGTTTGAAGCTTGGAATAAAATCCTAGAAGAATGGAAACAGGTAGATAAAATGAAAAAATTTAACCAACAACTTTATGACCAATTAAATGGTTCAATTTTATATCTTTTGGAATATGTAAAAAAACATAATATTATTTTTCCAAATAGAGAAAGGTTATTGAGACTTGTAGACAATACCCATTCTATAACAAACGAGTTAAAAGAATATTATAGAAGTATCAATATTCAGAATCAAGTTACTTACCACCCAAAAATCAACACCCAAATGGAACACCCAGAGAAAAAACAGAACCCAAAAATGTAAAAGATTTACAAGATTTTGAAATATTTACAATAAATGTAAATAGACGTAAAAAGATTACTGCTTTTAAATTTAAAATTGAACATGATGCTATAATAGATCGTAATAGTGATTATTTATTTATACAAGATAAAATATTTTATTATCTTGATTTCTTAAGTTCTATTTCTCTTTGTCCTACCAATAAAAATCATTACAAATTAACTATTCTTGATTCTACTGATAATGAAATAGTTATTTGGGAGATAGATACTTTAATTCCTCCAAGATCTGATGTTGAAATAGATCTCTCTCAATACCCAAATACACTTTCTAATTTATCGCCTGAAAGGATAGAAAATTTCAGGTATTATTATGCAGGAGTAGTTTTTTTTGTTAATACATTATACGAATTTAGCATTAGAGAATTCTTCAAGATAATAGAAAATGATAAGTCGATCAAAGGTTATGATGATTATAAAACTATTAGGGACATATTTTCACATAATCGTGATAAGAGATCTACTGCGTCTGGAATTTTTTTGAATAGCAATTTAAAAAATAAATTCAAACATGATATATCTAAGGATAAAAAAATAGAGATATCGTAATTATTAATAGGTATCATCCTAACAATGTACATTCACTACTATTAATGGCACAGGAGTTAAAAGAAATTGTTGAACGTCGAGTCTTATTAAATTTGTATTAGATACACTTACCCTAAAAATTCATCATTTTTAACTTTCACATTATACT
>CAWIYT010000138.1:0-11290 GCA_963840085.1 uncultured Nitrososphaerales archaeon | reverse complement strand
CCTGTATGCGGTCGGCATCGATATCGAACCTGCCGCGCCGTTACCGCCGGACATGCTCGAGCTTGTGGCGACGCCGCAGGAGCTGTGGACGATTTCCGACGACTCGCTGCGGGGCAAGCTGCTCTTCGCCTCCAAAGAGGCGGTCTACAAAGCGACCTATCCACTCCACGGTGAGTTTTTGGAATTTCAAGACATCAAAGTCGATCTTTCCAGCCGAAAGGCGACCACCAGATTTGGACGCGTGCTCATGCTCCACTACTTCATTTCCCCTCACGTGCTGGTCGTGGCGTCCGCCTCGACTAGATCATGATCGCACGCGCAGAGGCATATAATGAACTTCAAAATGGATGCGTATAGACAAAATAGTGGTGAAGCAATACATGAAAATAGTTTGGGTGATGAGTCAAATGGAATACAAAAAAAAAACATGAACATCACGGAACTATAAAAAATTCAGAAAAAATCAAACCTTCTGGTATTAAGCGAGTGATGGAAGATGCTTTATGGACACAAAGAATTAGAAAACATTCAAAATTAAAAAGAAATATATGAATTTCATACAGATAATGGTTTAAGAAAGTGGATCAAAACTAGATATGAAATTTCTGGAATGAAAAGTATAAACATTGAGGTTTTAATCGGCCATTCAATTGGAATCTAAGATTCCTCTTACAAAATAACAGAAGATGAATTATTATGAGAATATTTGAAAGCCTCAGATTTTTTGTTAGTATGCAACGTAAACCAATGACAACTAAATATGACGAAATACAATTTCAAAATCAAAATGAAATTAAACTTGTAAAATGAAAATTATATTAAAAAGAGACTGAAATAGAATTATTAAATCGTAATAATCGAAATAAATCTGATGCTATTGCAGCCTTAGCAGATAAAATTAATGAACTGGTATTAGAAATTGACAGACAAAAAAAAGGAAAATTAAGTTAAAATATTTTATTACACCAGCAGAATAGGCACGGATTAAAATCAAAAATGAAAATAAATTAGTAAAGTTAGCATAAAATAGGTCTATTATAACTAATCCAACTAACAGTAATAATAATGTCAAAGGTAATAGGTGAAATTAAAATAACTGAACCATGTTCTATACAAACAGAAAATAAAAATTTAGAAATAGTATATAGTTTACACATCCTGATAAAAATTACTTCTGAATTTGTTGATTGAATTTTGATTTATTTATTAAATTCTTTCTTTTTGTTTTAACTCTTTGAATCAGAATATCAGAAATTGTTTTAATGACAAAGATGTTGAATATTCTTAGTTGTGAATTGCTTTAATAATACAATCTAATGCTTTTTTATCTGCTACTTCAAATTTGAATCCAAATTCTTGATTATGATTAAATTT
The DNA here is from genome assembly GCA_963840085.1 of uncultured Nitrososphaerales archaeon. Classification (GTDB taxonomy): domain Archaea; phylum Thermoproteota; class Nitrososphaeria; order Nitrososphaerales; family Nitrososphaeraceae; genus TH1177. Next base: position 9,916 of record CAWIYT010000138.1, on the reverse strand, counting down.
GATACGTTTACAATCAGGATCACTACATATCTGTTTTTATTCAATAGAAATTCTACCTAAAGGACGAGAAAGAATACAAACTTTATATAAACAAGAATTTAGTAATAAGAAAAATAATATAGACAATAAGTAAACTTTCTTTCGCGTTCCTCATATGATAAAGAATATGTTCATAGACTTGCATTAGATTTATCTGATCAAAATCTACCTGTTTTTTTTACAAATGGGAAATTAAAGTAAGCGATTCTATTGTAGAAAAAATAAATATGGCATTAGAATCAATGAAAGGGCTTATCATCGTACTTTCATCCAATTCAATTAATTCAAATTGGGTAAAAAAGGAATTATCAAGTGCTTTAATGCAAAGTTTAAGTGACAAGTCTATTGATATATATACGGTTTTAATTGAATATTGTAATATTCCTTTATTATTGTATAACAGGTTTCTAGTTGGAGCACAATAATTTGTTTATGGAATAATATATTGTTGTAGGATTAAGCTACATATTGGTTAATGCATTTTCTAGAAATCCTACAAATTGCTAATAAGATTTTACTTTCCAAATAATGTAGCAGCAATATCATATAGAATACTCCTGATAGTGATAATGGTATAACTCAAAAACCACAGATGTAATATTTGTTATAATTTTTAAAACCCACATATAGTAAATTTATATTTTTTTTATTTGCAACTGTTGATTACGAATATTAGAGTGCTTCCATAAAAGTACTATTTAAATTACAAAACAGTTTTCAGCATGATATTGTATTGAAATTTCTAAACTATTTCACCGATGTCGAGTCAAATTTGACCCTTTTTATAGATGTTAACTGAGGTAATACAGGAAGCCCTTTCAGAGTATTTAAAAAATAAGGAAAAAGGGCTACAAAAATTAGAGAAAAATATACCCTTAAAAGTTATAAATGATATTACACATATATTTTTATGCAAAATAGTACTAGAATGCTATTTTCATATTCGCTGATTGTAATAACCGTACTTCTTACAACAATAATAATACATGGTAACATCTCTGTTCAGCAGAACAATCTGAATCCTTTAACTACTTCGTTTACTACTACTTATTATTCTATTCCTACTGCTGCTGCTGAAGATGATGAAGATGATATTGCAGAACATAATAGAAATGCAGACAAAAAACATGACTGATGATGATTATGAATAAACTATCAAAAGAATAATAATAATAAATAAATGAAGTACTCATCTATAAACAGATCTACAAAAGCCATGAAATCAGGACCAAAAATCAGAATAATAGCAACACATGCACCAATCCAGCGCTACTCAACTACAACAACAAACCAAAACATCATTCTATTTATTTTAGCAAGCTGGTTGAAGAGAGGGAGGGAGATAAGTCTTTTGTAAAGTTTCTGCTTATTTGATAATTAAATCAACCAACCAACTAACAAAAAGACGTAAGATTGTCTAAGAGAACATATATTAAACTTTGGAACAAATAATACAACAAATCATCATCTTACAATTGATTTAACCAATATAAATTAGCAACTAGAAATCACAATAAACATTCACTACTCTAATTTAACAATACTATGTTAGCAAATGTACCCACCAATTTCAATTAGATATTAACTGTTAAAAAATTGGTATGCACAAGTCAGGAGCATTTACCTTTAGCCTTTTAGCAAGTTCATCGGTAATGTTAGCAGCAATGCCATTATTCAACAACAGTAACAATAGTTTTCTTCTAAATCCAGCAAAGGCTCAAGAATATGACAAATAAGACAAGGCTTCAAATGTAAATAATATCACATCTATTCAACTATCATTTTAAATATTGACTCTATCTGTCTAGTTCTAAAATCATAGCAAGTACCATCTTTGTTATTGAAGTTAAATATTTTATATTCATGGTATCTGGTGTATCAGTAGATTTATGATAATGTTGATTTTTCTCTGCTCCTCCATCATATATTCCTATGACTGTATGATTAAATGCTTCGAAAGATTTAAAATCAAAATCTTCAAGTTCATCAACTAATTCTACTTCTAAATCTGTATAATTAGAAGCTATTTTCTTGACGAATAAGGCTATATTCTCGGAATATTTATCATTTTGTAGATATTTATTGCCAACATCATTTCCTAAAATAACTTTGTTTTTTGATTCATTAGAAGGTGTATAGCCAATCATATCAAGATTAATGTAGAGATCTATATCTTTGGTTTGATTGTTATTATCTAAATATTTTACATAATTCTTTGAACCCCAGAAACCTTGTTCTTCTCCAGAAAATAATACAAATTGAAGATTATAGTTTAAATTTAAATGAGAAAGAATTCGTGAAAGTTCTAGCACTGCAGAAACTCCACTAGCATTATCATCAGCTCCAGGTGCTCTAGCATAAGCATTGTTAATATTTTCTGCTCTACTATCATAATGAGCTCCAATAATGATAGTATTGTTGTGGTAAGAAGAGGGAGAGGATGGTGTTAAACCTTGTTTACTACTACAAATAATATTTTTTAAATTAAAAGTTTGATTTTGATCACGTTGTGTATAATTGTGAAAAAATACTCTACCTTCGCACAAGTTTTGTAGTTCATTTTTAAGCCAATATGCAACATTCTCAATATAGTGAGATTTAGTATGTCTTGTAGGAAAAGATGATAAAGTATCTACCCATTCTTTGAGTTTAGTTGAATTAATTTCATCTAATATTATATCGGTTTGTATTTTGTAGTAGTCTTGTTCTATTCTTTGTAGATGTAATATATTGTTAAGACACGCTATTACAGATTTATTACATAATGAAGTATAATTATCATTTTCTGCCTCAGCTATAGTAATAGAATTTATGAGAATGTTACTGGATGAAAAAGCACTATATAAAATAGTTATTATCGAGATAAATAACCATAACATATTATAATTTTGAAATAACAATTATTGAAATAACAATTATGATCTATTATATTTATCATTATGCTTTAATATAATAGTCTTATATTTTTGAAATTTCCTTTTTATATGCTGTTGAAGTTAGGACTAACTAAAAAATTGCTGGACCAGGTGGACCTTGTGTTCCTGCTCTATTTACACATGTGATAGTGGAGATACTCTCTTAAGTGGTGGTTATACACCATTCGGACTTGATGCCACTACAGTTCATGTATCCACAAACGGTCCTTCAAATTTTATCACAGCATCAAATGGATGGCATATAGATTATGGAGTAACAGTACCAATTTCCCGTATAACATTCTACGTATATTGATTTGACAATCCACAAACCCACATACCTTGATTTTTTATTTTAGATTTTAATAACGAAGAAAATTGTTTCTTATTTTAAATCAATTAATATATTTACTATTAGTCAAGTCATTATAAATATGTGATATATTTAGAATGATAGAAAAGAATGTTTTGAAAACGTTCTAACAATAAAAGTCTAAATACTTGTTAGTCATATCTCTACATTGGATTCCTCTTTTAGAACCGCTATAGGTATTACTCCCGACGGGCCCGTTGCAAATATGCCTCTATTTATATGACTTATAAGTAAATATATACGATAATAACATATTGATGACGGAATTCAAAAATGCAGCAAACAAATCGATTTTGCAATATACAAATGATCCGTTACAGAATTTTCTATATGCTCTAAAAGCACCAGACTCCAAAAGGCAGTATCCTAGAAGATTTGAATACTTTTTAGACTATCTTGGATTGAAAGGGACTTTAAAGGAAAAATGTCTTACTTTTTATGAGCAAGCAAAACAGGATTTTTTGTGGACACAACATCAAATAATGCAATATATTGAATATCAAAAAGAACGTGTTGAAAAAGGAGAGATTAAAGAATCCACTATCAACAACTACTACAAATCTCTCAAACTCTTTTGTGAAATGAACGACCTAATTTTAAATTGGAAAAAAATTGCTAAAGGTAAACCACAATATAGTGATTCTGCAAATGATAGGGCACCAACGTTAGATGAAATAAAAAAATTACTGGATTTTCCAGATAGACGCATCAAAGTAATAGTTTTAGTTATGCTATCTAGTGGAATTAGAGTGGGAGCATGGGATTATCTAAAATGGAAACATATAAAATCTATAAAAAATGAAAAGGACGAAATTGTTGCAGCCAAAATAATAGTCTATGCTGGCCAGAAGGAAGAATATTTTTCTTTTATTACATCTGAAGCGTATAAGATCTTGGAGGAATATCTTGAATTTCGTAGATCTTGTGGAGAAACAATAACAGGAGAAAGTTGGCTTATGAGAGATACGTGGAAGTCTACCAATGTAAGTTGTTACAATAGAGGAGGGCTTGCTACAGTACCTAGGAAATTAAAGAGTAGTGGAATTAGAAGTATTATTACTAGAGCAGAATGGGAACAAGGATTGAGAATTCCACTTAACAATGGAGAAAAACGTCATGAATTTCAGGCAGTTCATGGCTTTAGAAAATTTTTCAAATCTCATTGTGAACAAATGATGAAATCCATCAATGTAGAAATTTTGATGGGTCATACCATAGGCGTTTCCGATTCTTATTACAAGCCTTCTGAAAGTGAAATTTTGGCGGATTACTTGAAAGCAATTCCTATCCTTACTGTATCAAAAAATAATAGTACATTACTTGAAAAAGAGATTAAAGATTTACATGAAAAAAATGAAAATAATGAATATATTATTAAATCAAAATTACAAGAACGAGATGATGCTATTATGGCCTTATCGGACCAAGTTATGCAAATGATGAAGAAAATAAATGAATTAGAAAAGTTTTCAATATCCTAATATGAGTGACAAGTAACTATTTTATTTGGAGAAAATTGTTATAATACGAATCGAATTCTTTTTTGAATGCAACCAAAAGATTTAAAAACTTTTTATCCCGTTTCAATATTCTTTTATTTTTCTCTTTTTCATCTTTTATTAAGTGAGGATAACGATCTAAGAAATTAATATATTCTATAATATCATAACATAATTTATACTTATGACTAATAGGCATGAGGTGTGAAAAATCTGAATTAATGTCTACATATTCATGGAGATCGCCGGGAAAAAATTCTACTATGTCGTATCCAACTAAACGATAATCTTCTCTTCTAATAAAAAATTCAAATATTACCTCATCTCCAGTCGACAATATGGCCTTTTTTTCATCAGGATATAGTTTTAAAAATAGTTTTTTTCCTCCAGATTTTATTACTATATTCAGATCATTTTCTATTGTACTTATTTCTAATCTTTTTTCATTTAGCCAATTCAAATTGAATCTTTCTTTTAGATAATGAATAAATTTAATCAAAAATTTCTTATCGTCAGGATCTAATAGATTTATTGTATTTGTAACTGGATAATAATTTCCACCATCTCTTTGAATTTGTTTTAATGAATTATACTGTTTCTAAAATTTCTTCACAGCATTTTGAAAGATACATACAAACTCTCATGATAAATTGAATATCATTTATTTTATTGATAGTATCGAATTGAATATATGAATAAAGAAAATTTTCATAGAGTCCGTCATATCTATGTTCTATTATTAAATTTCTGTAATCGACAATTAAATGATTTTTTAAAATATAGAATATACCAAATGTCGTAAGTGAATAATAAATAGCACCATGTTTTACTGTAGTTTCATCTTTATTCTTTACCTCACTTATCAATCCAAGTTGATAGAGTTTTTGAATTCTTTTATGTACATTCTTGTACGAGATGGTTCTATTATCTGTTTTATAAATTTCTTTCAGATATTTGTGAGTCTGGTATGTTGAACACTTCGGATACTTTACAAAGAACTTTAAGAGTTCATCTGCCACAATTCCTGGCTTCACCTCTAAATTTTCTACCTTCGTTAATTCTAATATATACCCTCTTAGGTCCATAAGGGTAATGAAATGACTATATTTTTAAGTATTTCTTTCCTTTTAGAAATTGTGAACAACCAACTGGAAAATAAAGACAAGACGATAACTAAGAGAGAGATAATAAAAACATGGCTTGCTGGACATTGTTCATGCACTCTAGTCATACCAAAGGATTTTGCAAAACAGTACGGATTAGATGAACCTAGTCATGTAGTTGTAGAAGGAACATCAGAAGGAATTTTGATAAAAAAATTAAAAATTTGAGATGACTGCCTTTTCTAACGATTATGTCAATTCTAATCAAAAATCCTATTGTGAAAGACAAGTACAATTAGAAATCTCTGATGAATTAAAAAATATTGAAATAATTACAAAATTTTTATTCTATCCGATTAAAAAAGATCTGATTATAAGATTAAATCACAAGTACAGGAATAAAACTGTCATTCTTTCCTCGAGTTCAAAAGATTGGATAAAATTTATAGAACAGTGCCGAAAAAGACTGGAACAAAAGGGAGTAGAGACTAATGATATCGACTTAATTCTAGATACGATAGATAGTAATTATAGACTTATTTCTGGATTAGACGATACAACTGTTAATAATACTATCTATGAAGACCCTCAACATATATTAACACAAAAGAAAGAACGGATACCAATTTCTTTTGATGAATGGCGAGTTACCTTACGGCAAAAATATAGAGACTTACAAAATAAAGTTAATGAACTTTTTCCTGAATTATGGAAACCGCTAGAATTTACATTATCTGTAAAATCTATATTAAACATAAAAGATTGCACGTTACCATTTATTGGAATAATTTTAGGACCACCTGGTGCTGTCAAAACATTAACTATCAAACTACTTAGAGGATATCGACTTGTTTTTTATACAGATAATTTTAGTGCAAAATCTTTTGTATCCCACAATACATCTGTTAAAAAAGAAGAGTTAGCAGAGATAGACCTGCTTCCAAAAATAAAGAACAAGATGTTTTTAACACCTGAACTTTCCCCTACATTTTCAAAAAGAGATGATGAACTCAATGAGATTTTGGGAATTATTACAAGGATAGCGGATGGTCATGGATATGAGAGTGACTCTGGTGCACAGGGACATAGAGGATATAATGGAGAATACATGTTTACATGGTTGGGAGCCGCAGTAGATATTCCACGTAAAGTTCACAAGTTAATAGGTACGCTTGGTCCTAAACTATATTTTTACAGATTACCAAATAAAGAAAATAAAGATGAAGAAGTTTATCTAGAGAAGTTAATTGATTCTGATAATTTCGAAAAGAATTTTGAACAGATTAAAAAATTATTAATTGACTATATACAATGGCATGAAAATTGTCCAATTGGAGAAATATTAGATGATTCAAATAACTTGGTAAAGATAATTTGGGATTCTGAAAAAGATGATAAGCAAACTTTAAGATACATCGTAAGACTTGCTAAACTTTTAGCACATTTACGTGGAGTGGTTCCCACATGGGAAACTAGAGATACACAAGGTTCTGAATATGCATATACATTTTCGACTAAAGAAGAACCAGACAGAGCAATGATTCAACTTAGAAACCTTGCAAGAGGACATGCATTATCTCAAGGAAGAAATTACATTACAATTGATGACGTATTGATAGTTATAGAAACAGTATTATCGACTGCATCAAGAGAGAGGGTAATTATCTTTGATTGTCTTCTAAAACATAATGGTCAGTTAACTGCTAGAGAAATTCAGGATTTTCTTCATATCACTGCTCCTACAGCCCTCAGGACAATGACTGAGTTTACTGCCCTAGACCTTGTTGATGAACTTTCGTTAGGAAGTGAGGAAAATTCACCTAAACAAATACAACTAAAACAAGATTTCAGTTGGTTTTTAACAGAGGAATTTAAAAAATTGAGATCTGTTTTTGGAAAGGAATACATCAAGGAATACTTGGAAGAAAAGCAATCCAAGAGGTTAAAGACAGAAAATGAAGATTTAGATTATTATGGAGAACATAAAGAAAAAAACACCCCTACCTTCAATAATTTTTATAATACAGAACAAGAATACTGTAACGAATATTATCAAATAATGATTTATAATAAAAACCAATTTGCAATTCAGTTACATCAAAAATACGAGTAATCTAATCAATAACAGATAAAATAAAAGAATTGATCAAATCAAAATAGTCAAATTCTAAAAAAGATGAGTGCTCGGGGGTGATTTTTCTTTATGCAAAATCCTTTATCATTACAAAAATTAATTACTCGAGGAGAAAATTTCTTTATACAAACAAGTTAATGCATAAAGAAAATTACACCCCTCCTACTCGTTCCAATTTTCTTGAAAGTTTCAAATTCATATTAAATCATTTCAATCAAGATAGGTTGTTTCCGAGAACTATAATGACCAAGAAATTGGGATATCAAAAAGAAGTATTTTCAAAAGAGGAAGCAATGCAATTTTTTGAAGAGTCTGATTTCATTGATTGCAGAATCAATGCTTTTCCTTCCTATATAGATTATAAAGGGATACAGAGATATCCACCCGATTTTATCTTTATAGACCTGGATAAAAATAATTTTAAAACAGAGAAAAGTTTTGAATCTACTTTAACAAAAACACTGAAAAATATGAATGAAAAGTTAGATGGAGCATATCCTACAGTTTTATACACTGGAGGAGGATATCACATTTATCAACCAATCGATGCTTTTGTTTTAGAAGAACTATATATTTTTAACGAGTTTGAGCATCCTTCTAAACAATTTTTGAGATTTGCAAAAGAGTATCTATCAGATAATAAAGCAGATAGATCTAATAATCCCTCTTTTAAAGCATGTCTATTAAGAATTCCCTTTTCATTTAATTCGAAGTGTCTTTTCAACGAAGAATCAAAGAGAAATGCTCAAGTCAAAATAATACAAGAATGGGATAAAATAAGACCATCAATCAAATTTCTTTTACGTGACTTTAGAAGATTTCTTATAGACCAAAAGGTAAAGGAACTTAATGAACAGAAAAAGAGAATAGAAGAAATATTAGTCTATAAATCTACTAGAAACACCGAAACTGTACTTTGGATAGAAAAACTTCTACAAACACCTATACCAGATTTTAGAAAAAATACTGTTAATCTTATTCTTGCTCCTTATCTTGTAAATATCAAAAAGTTACCTTATAATGAATCAGTTGAGATATTGATTGGTTGGTTAGAAAAATGTGATTTATTAAGAAAACTTGATTTTAATTCTAAATATCTAGTAAAGTATGCTCTAAATACTGCTATTCATAAAATGATACCTCCTATGAGATTAGAGACTTTGAAAGATAGAAACCGAGAATTATTTGATATCCTACGCACATAATGAAAAATGGTTTTAGAAAATTATTCAATATCTAACAATAAAAAGAAAATCAACTATAAATTTGAGAATATTGATAACCTAGAGCTTCATAAAGCTATAATAAAAGTTCTTACAATAAGGTAATTATTATCGAAAAGATTGTATCTCTAACCTTCTTAAGCTTGTGTATATTGTAATGTAAGAATCAATTACTAGATTCTTATAGCAGACTATATTTTTTGAATGATTTATTTTATAGGTTTCATATAATGTATCTATATTATGGTAACATATAAATATACTATAAGATATATATTATTTATGTTTAGTCCACAAAAATATCTATTCACTCTCCTTTCTACTAAAAATATAGAAAGAACAGGGGAGTTTAAACTAGGCTATACAATGAGAGATTTACTTCAATTTATTTCAAATAATCCTTCATTTTCTATGTATGATTGTCAAAAATATTTGAAAGGTATAGGTAAGAAAATATCCTATGAAAATGTAAACGAGCGATTATACAATTTAATTAAATTAGGGTTAATTCAAAATGTTACAAATCTTGATAATAAGAATAAGAATTCGATAGAAGAAAATGAACAAGGTATTAGAGAAAAACCAAAAAATAATACTATATATTATTCAATATCATCGGCAGGAACCGCC